>NZ_PGFQ01000002.1 GCF_029870955.1 Sulfitobacter faviae
CGCCCCTGCCCAGCTGAAGACCATCGAACAACGTCTGCTGTGGCTGTCGCACTGGATGATCCACAACGCGAACCACATTCGGCCAAGGTGGACGGCATCAAGGTGGGCGGGCATCAGGCGTCTTCGGCCTCGATGGTGTCGATCATGACGGCGGTTTATTTCAGCGCCCTGCGGCCAGAGGACGCGTGGCGGTGAAGCCCCATGCCTCGCCGATTTCCACGCGATGCAATACCTGATGGGCAACCAGACCCGCGAGAAGATGGAGAATTTCCGCGGGTTTCAGGGCGTGCAGAGCTACCCCAGCCGCACCAAGGACGTGGACGACGTGGATTTTTCCACCGGGTCGGTCGGGCTTGGGGTGGCGGTGACCTCCTTCGCTTCGCTGGTGCAGGATTACATCACCGCGAAAGACTGGGGCGCGGATGTCGATCTGGGCCGCATGGTCGCCTTGGTGGGCGACGCCGAGTTGGAGGGCAACATCTACGAGGCCCTGCAGGAGGGCTGGAAGAACGACCTGCGCAACACCTGGTGGATCATCGACTACAACCGCCAGTCGCTCGACGGGGTGGTGCGCGAGGGCTGTTCAAACGCATTGAGCAGATTTTCGACGCCTTCGGCTGGACGTGGTCAAGGTGAAATACGGCGCCTGCAGCGCGCCGCGTTCGAGGAGCCGGGCGGTGACAAGCTGCGCGACTGGATCGACAATTGCCCCAACCAGCTCTATTCGGCGCTGACCTATCAGGGCGGCGCGGTCTGGCGCGAGCGGTTGATGGAGGCGCTTGGCGATCAGGGTGATGTCACGGCATTGATCGACGCCCGCAGCGATGACGAACTGGCCGAGCTGATGGAGAACCTTGGCGGCAATTGCGTTGAGACCATGGCCGAGACCTTCGCCGCCATCGACCACGACCGCCCGGTCTGTTTTCTCGCCTATACCATCAAGGGCTGGGGCACGCCGATCGCAGGGCACAAGGACAACCACGGCGGTCTGATGACCAAGACCCAGATGGCCGACTGGCAGAAACACATGGGCGTGGCCGAGGGGGAGGAATGGGAGCCTTTCGCCACCGTCGAGGACCCGCAAGCGCTGCAAGCGGCGCTGGATCGCGTGCCCTTCTTCGCCAAGGGCCGCCGCCGCTACAATGATGCCACGCTGCCGGTGCCGCGGATCGAACTGTCGAGCGACCGCGAAATCTCCACGCAGATGGCCTTTGGCAAAATTCTCGACGATCTGTCGAAGGGCGACAGCGATCTCGCCTCCCGCATCGTTACCATGTCGCCGGACGTGACCGGGACCACGAACCTCGGGCCATGGGTGAACCGGCGCAAGCTCTTCGCGCGCAGCGAACAGGCCGACACTTTCATCAACGAGAAGATCCCCTCCACCGCGAAATGGGAATTCACGCCCGAGGGCCAGCACATCGAACTGGGCATCGCCGAGATGAATCTCTTCCTGCTTCTGGGCGCGGCGGGCCTGTCGCATTCGCTCTTTGGCAAGCGGGTCATTCCCATCGGCACGGTCTATGATCCCTTCGTCGCCCGCGGCTTGGATGCGCTGAACTACGCTTGTTATCAGGACGCGCGCTTCATGATCGTGGGCACCCCCTCGGGCGTGACGCTCGCGCCGAGGGCGGGGCGCATCAATCCATCGGCACGCCGCTCATCGGCATGAGCCAGGATGGCTTGGCGAGCTTTGAGCCTGCCTTCGCCGACGAGTTGGCGGTCATCATGCAGTGGGCCTTCGACTACCTGCAACGCGATGGCGAAGGCGACCCGGACGAGCGCACATGGCTGCGCGACGAGACCGGCGGCTCGGTCTATCTGCGGCTCACCACCAATCCCATCGAACAGCCCGGCAAGCGCGTCGACGAGGACTTCCGCCAAGGCGCCATCGACGGGGCCTATTGGCTGCGCAAGCCGGGGCCGAACTGCGACGTGGTGATCGCCTATCAAGGTGCCGTGGCGCCCGAGGCGATCAAGGCCGCGGGCAGCATCGCCGAGGGCCGCCGCGACGTGGTGTGCTTGCGGTGACCTCCGCCGACCGGCTGAACGCCGGCTGGACCGCGGCACAGCGCGCCCGGGCGCGCGGCAACCACGCGGCGCAGAGCCATATCGAAACGCTGCTCGGCCAATTGCCGCGCGATTGCAAGCTGGTGACGGTGATTGACGGCCATCCGGCGACACTGTCGTGGCTGGGCGCGGTCGTGGGGCATCAGACGGTGCCGCTTGGGGTCGAGCATTTCGGCCAGACCGGCACCATCGCCGACCTCTACCGGCATTTCGGGATCGACGCGCGCTCGATCGTGGAAAAGGTGCAGGGGCTCACCCCGGGCCGCCAGATGCTGCACCGGGTGGCGGGTTGATGGAAATGACCTATTCCCTTGCCATCCACGGCGGTGCCGGAACCATCCTCAAGGAAAACATGACGCCCGAGAAGGAGGCCGCCTATCACGATGGCCTCGCCCGTGCGCTGGAAGCCGGCGAAGCGGTGCTGCGCGACGGTGGCAGCGCGATGGATGCGGTGGTGGCCGCTGTCTGCGCGCTGGAGGATGAACCGCTGTTCAACGCAGGCCGCGGCGCGGTCTATACTTCCGAGGGCGTGCAGGAGATGGACGCCGCCGTGATGGATGGCGCCGACCGGCGCGCGGGCTCAGTGGCCGGGGTCTTCGGACCGAAGAACCCGGTGAAACTGGCGCGTGCGGTGATGGAGCGGACCGAGCATGTCACCTCTCATCGGCCCCAATGCGCTGGAGATCGCGCGGCAGGCGGGCCTCGAGTTCGCCGACCGTGACTATTTCTTCACCCAGTCCCGCTGGGATGCATTGCAGGAAACGCTCGAGATGCGCGCCCGCGGCGAGGTCTCGGACGATCCGGCGCGGCGGCATGGCACCGTCGGGGCCGTGGCGCGCGACGCGGCGGGCAACATCGCCGCCGCCACCTCAACGGGGGGCATGACCGCCAAGGCCCCGGGCCGGGTTGGCGACACGCCGATGATCGGCGCGGGCACCTTCGCCGACAACGCGACCTGCGCGGTCTCTGCCACCGGGCATGGCGAGATTTTCATCCGCTGGAACGCCGCCGGGGAGATCGCCGCGCGGATGCGCCACGCGGGCGAGGATCTGGCCACCGCCGCCGAACATGTGGTGATGCAGGATCTGGCACCCAACGACGGCTCGGGCGGGGTCATCGCAGTGGACGCGGCGGGCAATATCGCCATGCCGTTTAACTCGCAGGGCATGTACCGCGGCATGGTGCGTAAAGGCTGCGCGCCCGAGACCAGTATCTATTGAGCGGTGCGGCCCTTCGGTTGCCTTCCTGCCACGGGAAGGCGACAAATGCCGCCGCGAAGAGCCGCCCGCCATCTAAATCTTGACATTTTGTCCCCTCCCTTTGATTGACGGTCAAACGAACTTGACGGGAGAGGGACAAGGTGCGTTTTTTAGCAGCAATTGCCAGGGTGATCTGCGCGGTGAACTTGGTCATCGGCAATCTCTTTTCATGGCTCGCACTCGGCATCGTGTTGGTCTGTTTCACCGTGGTTGTGCAGCGCTATGTCTTCGCGATCAGCTTCGTTTGGATGCAAGACCTTTATATCTGGCTAAACGGCGCGATGTTCACGGCCGTGGCCGGTTTTGCGCTGCTGCGCGATGACCATGTGCGCGTCGACATCTTCTACCGCCCCGCCACTATGGCCCGCCGCGCACTGATTGACCTGATCGGCGTCATCGTCTTTCTGCTGCCCTTCTGCTGGATCGTCTACACCTATTCGATCCCCTTCGTGATCCGCGCTTGGGGCTATCAGGAAGGGTCGGCCAATGTGGGCGGCATGCCGGGGCTTTATATTCTCAAAGCCTTCA
The DNA here is from genome assembly GCF_029870955.1 of Sulfitobacter faviae. Classification (NCBI taxonomy): domain Bacteria; kingdom Pseudomonadati; phylum Pseudomonadota; class Alphaproteobacteria; order Rhodobacterales; family Roseobacteraceae; genus Sulfitobacter; species Sulfitobacter faviae. The sequence continues at coordinate 3,858 of NZ_PGFQ01000002.1, forward strand.
TCATCGGCTTCGCATTTCTACTCGCAATTCAAGGGATTGCATGGATCATCCGCTCCATCCTCGTGCTCAGCGGCAATGCTGAGCTAGTGCCCAAATCCATGCAATACAGCCGGGACCAAATCCCGCAGACCATCCGCAGGGAGCCGTTTGATGGATCCGATTTTCATTGGCGAGATGCTCGCCGCGCTCATGTTCTTTGGCGTGATCGGCTTTTTGTTGCTCGGCTTTCCGGTGGCTTTCACCCTTGCTGGCGTGTCGCTGCTGTTTGGCGCCGTGGGCATGGGCTTCGGCGTGTTCGATCCCTCCAACTTCGGCTCGCTGCCGAACCGCTATATCGGCTTCATGACCAACGAAGTCTTGGTCGCCGTGCCGCTCTTTATCTTCATGGGGGTGATGCTGGAACGCAGCCAGATCGCCGAACAGCTTTTGCTGACCATGGGCAAGCTTTTCGGAAATATGCGCGGCGGTCTGGGGATTTCGGTGGTGCTTGTGGGCGCGATGCTCGCGGCATCCACCGGCGTCGTGGGGGCGACGGTTGTCACCATGGGCCTGATCTCTCTGCCCGCGATGCTGCGGGCGGGCTATGACCCCAAGCTTGCCACCGGGGTGATCTGCGCCAGCGGCACCTTGGGTCAGATCATCCCGCCCTCCACCGTGTTGATCTTCATGGGCGACATGCTTTCGGGCATTAACTCTCAGGTGCAGATGGCCAAGGGCAACTTTGCCCCCACGCCCGTCTCTGTGGGGGATCTCTTCGCTGGGGCGCTGCTGCCGGGGATTTTGCTGGTCTCGCTTTACCTGAGCTACGTTCTGTTCAAAGCCGCGACCGCGCCCGCCTCCTGCCCCGCGACGCCGGTTCCGGCGGATGAGAAAAGCCAACTGGTGCGGGATTTCTTTGTCGCCCTGATGCCGCCGCTCTTGCTGATCCTCGCCGTGCTGGGGTCGATCCTCGGCGGCATCGCCACCCCGACCGAGGCGGCCTCTGTCGGTGCTGTGGGGGCGATGGTGCTTGCGGCCATGCGCTGGCGTCTGTCCTTCCGCATCCTGCGGGAGACGATGATCGCCACGGCCACGATCACCAGCATGGTCTTTATCATTCTGCTGGGGGCTTCGGTCTTTTCCATCGTGTTCCGCATGATGGGCGGCGACAATCTGGTGCATGAGTTCCTCAGCAACCTGCCCGGCGGCCCCTTGGCGGCGGTGGCGGTGGTGATGATCATCATGTTCTTCTTGGGCTTCATCCTCGATACCTTTGAGATCATCTTTATCGTGATCCCGATCACCGCGCCGGTGCTGTTGATGCTGGACATCGATCCGATCTGGCTGGGCGTCTTGGTTGGGGTGAACTTGCAGACATCCTTCCTGACGCCGCCCTTCGGCTTTGCGCTGTTCTATCTGCGCGGGGTGGCCCCGGCGGATCTGCCGACCAGCGCGATTTACAAAGGTATCCTGCCCTTCGTGATGTTGCAGGTGGTGGCGATTGCGATCCTCTTTGCCTTCCCGCAAATCGTGACTTGGTTGCCTAAGGTGATCGCGGGGTGAGATAGCCCCCCGACGTTCAAAGGCCCGGCAGCAATGCCGGGCCTTTTTGGTTGAGCGGTAAGGGCATCGCCCTCCCTGGTGGGCGATCGAACCCGTAAATGGGGCTGCGCGGGAGCCCATTTCGCGAACCGATCCGGCTGTCGAAACGCTGCAAAATCGCCCTCCGGGGGAGGGAGGGCGATGCCCGGTGTGCCACCGGGCGGGACAGGTCTGAGACCGTCGTTTCATAGAAAAAGGCCCGGCGTTTCCACCGGGCCCTTCCAATCAGCGCGAAGCTTAGTACTTCAGGAACTTCTGACGCGCCTGCACATAGGGGCTGTCGATGTTCTCGGTCCGGGTACGGACGAGGTTCAGCGCTTCGACAAAGCTCTCGGCGGTCCTCTTGACCAGTGGGTCGTCGCTGTTGCGCAGTTCTTCGACCACTTCGACCGAGGCTTTGGCACCGGCTTCCATGATGTCGTCGGGGAAGTTGCGCACGGTCACGCCATGCTCTTCCTGTAGGGTCTTCAGCGCGCGCGGGTCGTTGGCGTAGAAGTCGGCAGCAACCTGATCGTACTCCGCTTGGCTTACGTCACGGATGATCGCCTGCAGGTTCTCGGGCAGTTCCTGATACTTCTTCTTGTCGACGACAAGCTCGGTCGCCAGACCCGATTCCACGAAGGACGGCATGTAGTAGTTTTTGGCCACCTGATGGAAGCCGAGCGCCAGATCGTTGTAGGGGCCCACGAATTCCGCAGCGTCGAGCGTGCCCGACTGAAGCGCTTGGAAGATTTCGCCCGCGGCCATGTTGGTCACGGTCGCGCCCAGTTTCTCCCACACACGGCCACCAAGGCCCGGGGTCCGGAAGCGCACACCTTTGACATCGTCGAGGCTCTTCAGCTCATCGCGGAACCAGCCGCCGGTCTGCGTGCCGGTGTTGCCCGACAGGAAGCCCTGAACGCCGAACTGGTCATAAATCTCGTCCCAGATCTCCTGACCGCCCATGTAGCGCATCCATGCCGTCAGTTCCGGCGTGGTCATGCCGTAGGGCACGCCGGTGAAGAAGGACAACGCAGGGGATTTGTTCTGCCAGTAGTAGGCGGCACCGTGGCTCATCTCGGCGGTGCCGTCGATCACGGCGTCGAGCGATTGCAGCGGCGGCACCATCTCACCGGCGGAGAAGACCTGAATGGTCAGCTCGCCACCCGAGGCGGCGGTGATCCGGTCGGCCAGACGCTGCGCGCCGACACCCAGACCGGGGAAGTTCTTGGGCCATGTGGTAACCATGCGCCATGTGATGTTGCCCTGCGCAATAGCGGGCGCTGCAAGTGTCGTGGCGGCAGCACCTGCCCCCATTACACCGGCTTTGCGGATAAATGAACGACGATCCATGTTTTTCCTCCCAAACGGATATTTGCTTAGCCTCCCCCGACGTCGACGCGGAGGGCCATGCGCAGCAGATAATCGTCGCTTTTCGAAAATGTCCATGGCTTAGGCAAATTGAAATCTCACCTTCTGGACAATCCCGCCCCAAGCCGCATACGTAGTGCTACTTAAAGCAGCATTATTAATGGTCTTTTGCCTTGTTTTCGGCAGAAAGGCAAATAATGTGCGAGCTGCCAGGGAGGGCTCAGATCTTGATAAAATTCATCGACCAGATGAACGAATTCGTCGGGCGCATCGTGTCGGTCGTCGCCGTCATTTTCGCCGCAATCATCATCTATGACGTCTTCATGCGCTATGCGCTGAATGACCCGACCCGCTGGGCCTTTGACGTCACGAAACAACTTTATGGCTTCTATTTCGTGATGCTGGGCGGCTATGCGCTGCGCCATCAGGCCCATGTGCGGGTCGATCTGATCACCGAAACCCTTGGCCCCAGCCTGCGCCGTTGGGTCGAAGCGGCGGGCTATGTGATCTTTTTCTTCCCCTTCGCGTGGATCTTCACCACCCGCTCTTATGAATTCGCCATGCGCTCCTATGCCCAAGGTGAGACGACATATGGCTCGGTCCAGCTGCCGGTCTATCCGCTGAAAATGGCCATGGCCCTCGCTGCCGGTCTTTTGCTGCTGCAAGGCGTGTCGGAATTTTTGAAACTCGTACTTAACCGTCAGGAACTGCCCCGTGACGCCTGAACTCATTGCACTCACCATGTTTGGCCTGCTTCTGCTGGGCCTCTTCATGGGCCACCCGCTGGCCTTCGTTCTGGGCGGCACCGCCGTTTTGGGCGCTGTCATCGCCGGCAAACCGATGGTGCTGGGCATCGTCATCAACCGAATTTTCGGCGATGTGCTGGACAACTTCACGCTGATCGCGATTCCGCTCTTTATCTTGATGGCAAGGTTCCTGTCCGATTCGGGCGTGACGGATAAGATGTTCGAATCACTGCGGCTTTTGATGTCGAACATTCGCGGCGGTCTGGCGTTGGCAGTGGTTTTCATCTCGATCCTGCTGGCCGCGACCACGGGTATCATCGGCGCCTCGATCACCGTGATGGGCGTGATGGCCCTGCGCCCGATGCTGCAATATGGCTATAGCCCGACCCTGACCACCGGGGTCATCGCCGCCTCGGGCTGTTTGGGCATTCTGATCCCGCCGTCGATCATGCTGATCCTCATGGCCTCTTATTCCCCCCTTTCGGTGGGGAGCTTTTCGCGGGCGCCATGGTGCCGGGCGTGGTGCTGGGGCTGCTCTATGCGGTCTGGGTTTTCGTCGTCGCTGTGGTCCGGCCCGACATGGCCCCCGCCGTCGAGCCTGATGAGAAAATCTCGAAACCCGCCCTTGTGCGCATGCTGCTGATCGAAGCCGTGCCGCCGCTGGTGCTGATCCTCGGCATTCTGGGCTCCCTGCTCGCGGGCATCGCCACGGCGACTGAAGCTTCCGCCATCGGTGCGGCGCTGGCACTGGTGATCGTTATCATGCGCGGCAAGTTCAGCTGGGCCTCTTTCTACGGCGCGATGTTGGAAACCGGGCGCACCTCGGCGATGATACTGTTTATCGTCGTGGGCGCCACCGCCTTTACCGGCGTGTTCAACATCACCGGTGGCCTGCGCGCCACGCAGGAGATCATCCGCAACCTCGACATGGCGCCTTGGCTCTTGATCGCGATGATGATGTTCATCGTCTTCATCCTCGGGGCCTTCCTCGACTGGACCGGCATCGTGCTGCTGTCCTTCCCGATCTTCCTGCCGATCGTGCAGGAGATGGACGTGAGCCTGTTGTGGTTCGTCGTCCTGATGTCGGTGGTTCTGCAAACGTCCTTTTTGACCCCGCCCTTTGGATATGCGCTCTTCTACCTGCGCGCCATTGCCCCGCGTGAGGTCAAGACGTCGCATATCATCGTCGGCGTGCTGCCTTTCATCGGTCTGATCCTGATGATGTGTGTGGCCATCGCCCTGTTCCCACAGCTTGTCACCTGGCTGCCGGAAACGCTCTATACAAAATAATCAACGGAGGAGAGAGATTATGAAATTGAAATCAACCCTTGCCGGTCTGGCACTCTGCGCGGGCGTTGCCACGCAGGCCGCGGCCCAAGACAGCTGGACCATGACCACCACATGGCCCACTTCGCTGGAACTGATCGAGATCGACAAGCATTTCGTCGATCTTGCCAACAAGCTGACCGGCGACGACCTGACAATCGAATTCTTCGAAGGTGGCTCCCTCGTGCCCGCGGGCGAAGTGTTCGGCGCGGTTGAATCCAACACCGTGCAGGCTGGCGCGGACTGGCCCGGTTACTGGGCGGGCCGCAACTCTGCCTTCTCGCCGCTGGCGACCACGGCGAGCCTGTTCAACGCGGTCGACTACGTCAACTGGATCGAGCAATGGGGCGGCAAAGAGCTTTATAACGAGATCTACGGCAAGTTCGGCATGGTCTATCTGCCCTACGGCGTGACCAACAACGAATCCGGCTTCCGCACCAACGAGCAAATCGTCACGCTGGAAGACCTCAAGGGCAAGCGTCTGCGCCTGTCGGGTCTGGAGCAGGGCCGTCTGTTGGAGAAACTGGGCGGGTCGCAGGTCTCTATGGCCGGTGGCGAAATCTATCAATCGCTTGAGCGCGGCGTGATCGATGGCGCGGAATTCTCGACCCCGAACGTCGACTTCTCGGGCGGTTTCCAGCAGGTCACCAAATACTGGGCGACACCGGGCTGGCACCAGTCCGCCTCGATCTTCGGTGTGATGATCAACAAAGGCGCATGGGACGCCCTGTCCGACGAGACCCGCGAAGCGCTTGAGATTGCAGCGCAGGCCAACCTCGTTTGGTCGCTGTCTTTCACCGAGAAGCGCGCGACCGAAGCGTACCAGCAGTTCCTCGACGCGGGCATCGAAATCAACCGCTACGATGACGAGACGCTGACCAAGGTTCAGGAGATGGCCAACGAGACCATCGAAGAGACCGCCTGCGAGAACCCCGATTCCGCAAAGGTTTACCTGAGCCAGCTGGAATATCTGAACGACTACGCGAAATGGCGTGACGCTTCGGCGCCGTTCAACCTTGGCCGCACACCGAATGGTCCGGACATCGAGAAGATCCGCGCCTGCGCGGAGTGATTTGAGAAGTCAGGTTTAAACGGATAGGCCCGCCAAATGGCGGGCCTTTTTTCCGTTTGGGGAAGAAGATCGAGGGCCATCGCCTGCCCGCGGGTCGGCGATCAAACGCTAGATGCTGCCACTTTATCCCTCAGCCATGATGTACCTTCGCGAGGTTGCACCCAGCCTCACCAAATCGCCTACCCGGGGGCGGGCAGGCGATGGCCCGGCGCCTGCGGCTTGATTCTGGGCCAGCGGCAAAATCGGCCCCTACCCCTCGACCCGTTTCAGGAACCGCTGCAACCGCGCATCCTTCGCCGCGCCAAAAATCTCCGACGGCGCTCCGCTCTCAACAATTTTCCCGCCGTCCATAAAGATCACCCGATCCGCGATCTCGCGGGCGAACTGCATCTCATGGGTCACGATCAGCATGGTCTGCTTGCGCTCCGCCACCGCGCGCATCAGGTCGAGCACCTCCCCCACCCATTCCGGATCGAGCGCCGAGGTCGGCTCGTCGAACAACATCAGTTCCGCCCCGAGCGCCATGGCGCGACCGATGCCAACACGCTGTTGCTGCCCACCGGACAACGCCGCCGGAAAACTGTCGGCCTTATCGGCCAAGCCGGTCTCAGCCAGAACCGAGAGCGCGCGTTCTTCGGCCTCGGCCTTGGGCCGTTTCTGCACCGTGACGAGCGCTTCCATGATGTTCTCTTTCGCCGTCTTGTTGGCGAAAAGCGCGTAGTTCTGGAACACCATCGCCGTCCGACGCCGCAGCGCTAAAATATCCGCCTTGCGCGCCTTGGCGGCATCGACGGTCACGTCGCCGATGCGAATGACCCCCTCTTGCGGCACGTCGAGGAAATTGAGGCAGCGCAGCAGGGTCGACTTGCCGGTGCCCGAGGGGCCAATCACGACCACCCGCTCGCCCTCGGCAATCTGCAAATCAATGCCGTTCAGAACCGGCGCGCCGCCGAAATCTTTGGTCAGGCCAGTGATATCAATCATCGCACGAACGCCTTATTCAGATAGGTTTCAAGCCGCTTTTGCACTTGGCTTAACGCTTCGACGATGACCCAATAGATCATGGCGACCACGAGATAGGCCTCGAAATAAAGGAAGCTCCCTGCGGCTTCTTTCTGGGCCGCGCCCATCATCTCGGTCACGCCGAGGGTAAAGGCGAGCGACGTGCCTTTGATCATGTCGATGAAATAATTCACCAGCGTCGGCGCGGCGATCCGGGCGGCCTGTGGCAGGATGATCCGCCACATCATCTGACCTTGGGTCATGCCGATGGACTGGGCCCCCTCCCATTGGCTGCGGTCCACCCCCATGATCGCGGCGCGGATGCTCTCGGCCATATAGGCTGCAAAATGCAGGGTCAGCCCCATGATGGCGGCAGTCACGCCGCTGATATTGGTCAGGAACGACAGCACCTGCGGCAGACCGAAGTAGAAAAGGAACAGTTGCACCAACAGCGGCGTGCCGCGAAAGAAACTGATGAAAACGATCACGAACCAGTCGAGCACGGGCACTTTCACAACCCGTTCAACCGCCAAAAGCGAGGCGAGGATGAGTGCGAACACCATCCCCGCCACCGCCATGAACAAGGTCAGCGGTACGTAGCCCAATATGACGGGCACCAGCCCCAGCATGTAGTCAAGGTCTAGCGCCCGCATGGGTTACTCCGCTTTGGTGATGTCTGTGCCGAACCACTTGTCCGAGATTTCGGCCAGTGTACCGTCTTCGCGCAGGGATTCCAGCGCAGTGTCGACACGGTCACGCAGCGCGCGGCCTTCGTCATTGTCTTGGAACGGCAGGGCGTTGCGGATCTCAGAGAAGGGCTTGCCCGCCAGTTGCAGCGGCAGGGGGCTTTCCTGAATAAGCTGCGCCGAAGAAACCCGGTCCATCACAAAGGCATCGACCCGGCCAAGCGCGGTATCTTGGGCGATGTTGGACTCATAGGTCTTGATCTCGATCTCATCGGCGAAGGCAAGTTCGTTCAAAAGCTGCTCGAAGTTCGACCCAAGGTTCACCGCCACGGTTTTGCCGCGCAGGTCTTCGACGCCGCCGATCTCTTCGTTGCCCTCTTTGGTCACGACCTGCGCACCGTCAAAGACATAAGGCGCGGTAAAGGCGAATTTTTCCTGACGCTCGGGCGTGATGGTGATCTGGTTGGCGATCGTATCAATGCGGCCTGCGTCCAGCGCGCCGATCAGGCCGGAGAAGGCCATGGTCTCGAACTCGACCTCGAAACCCGCCTCTTCGCCGACGGCGTTCATGACATCGACTTCAAAACCCTGAAGTACGTCCTGCTTCACGAAGGTGAAGGGGAAATAGCCGCCCGACATGCCGACGCGGAGCGTGTCATTGTCTTGGGCAAAGGCTGCGGTGCCGGTGACCGCGGCGAGCGCGGTTGCGGTAACGATCTGTTTCAGCATTGAATTTACTCCTCTAACGCTTGCGCTTCAGATGTCACCGGGCGCCGCCCGCTTCAACACCGTCGCTGAAACAGGAACGTTTGACGGGCAGGATCGGTTCAGATGGAATAACGGGTTTAGGGGAGTGACCCCGGCAGGGACATCCTCCCCACTACAGCGCCCGTGACAGAATGGTATTCTGCGAATCTGAAGAAGATTCCCCACATGCGGAACAGATATGCGCGTTTCGCATAGCTTTAACTCGGTCAAAGCGTCTCGATATCCAACCCTTCGGCAGCCCAAGCGGCGAGCTTGCGGTCGACGGTTTTGCGCGACACGCCCAAGCGGCGCGCGGCCTCGGCTCGGTTGCCGTTCGACAGATCAAGGATGTGCAGCATATGGCGCTGCGTGACCAGTTCGAGATCTTCGATCGCCCGTGGCCCATCGACCGCGCCATGGCCCGCAAAGGCTTCGGGCAGACTGCCGAGGATCACCGAGCGTTCGATCAGATTGCGCAATTCGCGCACATTTCCGGGCCAGTCGTAACGGCGCAGTTTCAGCAAAGTCTCCGCATCCAAACGCAGCGCGGGCATGCCAAGCGCGGTCGAAAACTGCTGCATGAACATCGCCGCCAGTTCGACGATATCCTCAGACCGGTCCTTGAGCGGCGGCATCGCGACCTCGACCACATTCATGCGGTGGTAGAGGTCGGCGCGGAAACGCCCCTCTTCCACCGCCTTGGGCAGGTCGGCGTTGGTGGCAAACAGGAACCGCAGGTTCAGCGGAATCTCCCGCTCTGCCCCGTCGGGCCGGATGCGCTGGTCTTCCAACACCCGCAAAAGCGCCGCCTGTAGCTGCTCCGGCATCTGCGCCACTTCGTCCAGAAACAACGTGCCGCCGTCAGCCAAGAGGAACAGCCCCGGTTGCAGGGTCTCATTCCCCTCCACCGCGCCAAAGAGTTCGGGCACGATCCTGTCCGGCGTGATGGCGGCGCAATTCACCGCGACGAAAGGATTGTCGGCACGGTCGGACATCTGGTGCAACTGCCGCGCGGCCAACTCCTTGCCCGTGCCGCTGGGACCGGTGAACAGCACCGGCGTCGGCACCGGGGCAAGACGGTTGAGCATGCCGCGCACCTTCGACAGCGCCTCGGACTTGCCGAGCATTTGCACCGCCGTGCCACCCTGCAACTCCCGCCTGAGCAGGGTATTGTCACGGCGCAGGTTCTTGCGGTCCAAGGTGCGCGACACCGCGCCGAGGATTTGGTTCGCGCGGAAGGGTTTCAGCACGAAATCACTCACGCCCGCCCGGAGTGCGGCAATGGCGGTTTCAAGATCGGCATAGGCGGTGATCAGGACCGTGTCGGCGTAGAACCCCTTGCGGCGCTGTTCGACGACCCATTCCAGACCGGTCTTGCCGGGCATGACATTATCCAGCACGACCACATCGAAATGTGCCTCGTCCAAGAGCTTGGTGGCCTCCGCAGGAGAAGCCGCTTGGGCCACGCGTTTGACGCGCGGCTCCAAGATCTTGGTGAGGAAATGGCGCATCCCCGGTTCATCGTCGATCACAAGGATCGACGCACCTTCGAGCGTGCCGCCGTATTCATCGCCTGCCGCCATGATATGCCTCTTTGGTGTCAGTCCAGCCGGACGTTTTCACCTGAATAGACCTCGGCGGAGGAAAAGCCTATCTCATGCAGCCCGAAATAGGCCACGACGCCGATCACCGCGACGCCCAGAAACCCTGCCAACATGGCTTTCATCGCGCGACTCCTTTGATTTGAACGCCGCCGCCCGTCATTCTGCGGGGGTCCGTTTGTCTTGTTTGACCTCATCGAGCCAGAGCGAGTGGTGCTGTTCGGCCCAACGCTCATCGACCTCGCCATTGCCCATGGCGTCAAAGGCGCCTTCCATGCCGAGCGTCCCGATGTAGATATGGCCCAAGATCACCGCCATCATCAGAAAGCCGATGATCGCGTGCCACAGCTGGGCATATTGCATTTCGGCATGCGGCGTCAGATCGCCCTGAAGCGGACCAAAGCCTGCGGCCTCGGCCATGCCGATGTCATTGATGATGTTGAACGTATGCCCGAAAAGCTGGATCTCGAAGGGAAAGAGCAGAGACAGCCCCGAGAGCGAGACCGAGAAGCCCAGCAGGATCACGGCCCAGAAGACGATCTTTTGGCCGAAGTTAAACTTCTTGGCGGGCGGGTGTTTGTCACCGATGAAACCGCCGCCCTGTTTGATCCAGAGCCAATCCGTCTTGTTCGGGATATTGTGCCAAATCCACATGACGAAGACCATGACGAGCGCAATCATGAAGGCCCATGAGACGTTATTGTGGATGAACTTCGACCCGGTCAACAGGGTCGAGTTGAACTCATGCCCCAGCAGAGGGATGACGACCTTGCGGCCAAAAAGCGTGGCCAAGCCCGTCAGCGCGAGCAGGATGAACGAGCCAGCCAGCATCCAATGCGCGAAACGCTCAACGGCTTTGAAGCGGGTGACGGTGCGCCCGACCTTGCCGCCTTCGATACGGATCCGGCCCCGCAGAAGGTAAAAGAGCAGCAGCACGGCCAGCGTCCCGGTGAGCAGCCAAGCGCCATAGGTCGCAAGTGGGCCTTCGCGGAATTGCTGCCACCACATCCCGTTGTCTTGGACAAGGACGCGGCCCGTCTTGTTCATCGTACTCACGCGCACGGGCAATTCGTTATAGCGGATACCGCGCCACAGGTCGGGGTCGGAGCGTCCGCCGAGCGGGCCAAGGCTTGGCACCGTGGCCGCATCGCCGCCCAGATTGTTGCGCCTGAACCCATCGTCGATCTCTGCGCCGTTCTGACGCCGTTCGATATCGGCCAAGTTCTGCGCGCCGCCGGTACTGGCGCGGTCGATGGCCGAGGGGGTCGCGTTCTCAGGCAGGCGCACGTCCTGCGCCGTGACGCTGACCGGCAGCGCGGCCAAGGCGAGAATGAAAAGAGCCATCAGGTGGCGCAGCATGGGAAATCCCCCGGCTAGACAGATATGGAGAAAAGGGACGGCCCGATCAGGCCGCCCCCGCAAGCCGTTACTGGCCCTTTTGCTCGTAAGCCGTGCCCCAGCCCCAAGCGCCGGAGCCGAAGCCGCGCGCGACCACGCGCTCGCGGTAGATGTCCGAGACCATGTCCCCGTCACCGGCCAGCAGCGCCTTGGTCGAGCACATCTCGGCGCAGATCGGCAGCTTGCCTTCCGCGATCCGGTTGCGACCGTACTTCTGGAACTCGGCTTGGGAGTGGTTCTCTTCCGGGCCGCCGGCGCAGAAGGTGCATTTGTCCATCTTGCCGCGGCTGCCGAAGTTGCCGGCCTGCGGGTACTGCGGCGCGCCAAAGGGGCAGGCGTAGAAGCAGTAGCCGCAGCCGATGCAGAGGTCTTTGGAGTGCAGCACGATGCCGTCGTCGGTCTGGTAGAAACAATCCACCGGGCAGACCGCCATGCAGGGCGCGTCCGAGCAGTGCATGCAGGCGACCGAGATCGAGCGTTCGCCCGGCTGGCCGTCCTGAATGGTCACCACGCGGCGGCGGTTGATGCCCCAAGGCACCTCGTGTTCGTTCTTACAAGCCGTGACGCAGGCGTTGCATTCGATGCAGCGCTCGGCATCGCAGAGAAACTTTGCTCTTGCCATTCTCTTGTCTCCTTACGCTGGCATGATCTTGCAGAGAGTCGCTTTGGTCTCCTGCATTTGCGTCACTGAATCGTAGCCGTAGGTCTGCACGGTGTTGGTGCTTTCGCCCAGCACGATCGGGTCGGCCCCATCGGGGTATTTGTCCCGCAGGCTGACGCCGCCCATGTGCCCGCCGAAGTGGAAGGGCATGAAGGCCACCCCCTCGCCCACCCGTTCGGTGACCAGGGCCATCACCTTGATCTTCCCGCCCTCCGGGCCTTCGACCCAGACATCGGACCCGTCGCGCACACCGAGGTTGTTGGCGTCACGGGTGTTGATCTCGATGAACATGTTCTGTTGCAGCTCGGCCAGCCATGGGTTCGACCGGGTCTCATCCCCGCCGCCCTCATATTCGACCAGACGGCCAGAGGTGAGGATGATCGGGAATTCCTGCGAGAAGTCGTTCTTTTGGATCGACGCATAGAGCGTTGGCACCCGCCAGAAGGTCTTGTCGTCATAGGTCGGATAATCCGCCACCAGATCACGCCGGTTGGAATAAAGCGGCTCGCGGTGTTTCGGCACCGGATCGGGGAAGGTCCAGACCACGCAGCGGGCCTTGGCGTTGCCGAAGGGGGCGCAGCCATGTGCAATCGCCACCCGCTGGATGCCGCCCGACAGGTCGGTCTTCCAGTTGATGCCGCCAACTTGAGCCACATAATCGGAATCAATCTCACCCTGTTGCGAGGTTTCACCGACTTCCGCCTGCCCGTCATCGGCGTTTTGCGGCGCTTCGTAACCGGCGACGGCTTCGATGATGCGACGCTCATCCGCTGTCAGATCACTGTCCCACCCCAGATCCATCAGCATTTGCATGGTGAATTCGGGATAGCCATCCTTGATCTCGGACCCTTTGGAATAGACGCCCTCGGCCAGCAGGTTCTCACCATCACGTTCCACACCGAAACGGGCGCGGAAGGTCAGACCGCCATCGGCCACCGGCAGCGACATGTCATAAAGGTTCGCCGTGCCCGGGTGCTTCATTTCGGGCGTGCCCCAGCAGGGCCACGGCATGCCGTAGTAATCGCCATCCGCCGGGCCGCCGACGGCGCGCAGGGTGGTTTTGTCGAAAGTATGCTGGTTCTGCATGTGCATCTTCATCCGCTCGGGCGACTGCCCGGTGTAGCCGATGGTCCACATGCCCTTGTTGAACTCGCGCGTCAGGTCTTCGATGAGCGGCTCTTCACCATTCACCTCGATGTTGCGGAACATGCGATCTTCAAAGCCGAATTTCTTGGCGAATTTATAGAGGATCGTGTGGTCGGGCAGGCTCTCAAACAGCGGCTCCACGACCTTTTCGCGCCACTGGAGCGAGCGGTTGGATGCGGTGACCGAGCCGGAGGTTTCAAACTGCGTACAGGCCGGCAGAAGATATGTGTCTTCGGTGCGGTCATGCAGAACGGCGGAAACGGTGGGATATGGGTCGACCACGACCAAAAGGTCGAGTTTCTCCATCGCCGTTTTCATCTCGCCCTGACGGGTTTGCGAGTTCGGCGCGTGGCCCCAGAGCACCATCGCTTTGGTGTTGTCGGGCTGTTCGAGGTTCTCACGATCCTCAAGCACGCCGTCGATCCAACGCGACACCGGGATGCCGGTGAGGTTGATCATGCGCTGCTCTTCGCCTGCGCCATCGGTCCAAGCGGCGAAACGGCTCTGGATCCATTCCAGATCCTCACCCCAAACGCGCGCCCAATGCGCCCAAGAGCCATCGGACAGACCGTAGTAGCCCGGCAGCGTGTCGGCCAGAACGCCAAGGTCAGTGGCGCCCTGCACGTTGTCGTGGCCGCGGAAGATGTTGGTGCCGCCGCCCGCGGTGCCCATGTTGCCAAGGGCAAGCTGCAAGATGCAGTAGGCGCGGGTGTTGTTGTTGCCGTTGGTGTGCTGCGTGCCACCCATGCACCAGATCACGGTGCCGGGACGGTGGTTGGCCAGCGTCCGCGCGACGCGGCGGAGCTGCTCGCCCGGCACGCCGGTGACGCGCTCGACCTCATCGGGCGTCCAGTTGGCGACTTCCTTGCGGATCTCATCCATGCCCCAAACGCGGGTGCGGATGAATTCCTCATCCTCCCAGCCGTTCTCGAAGATGTGGTAGAGGATGCCCCAGACCAGCGCCACATCCGAGCCGGGACGCATGCGCACATATTCGTCGGCATGGGCCGCGGTGCGGGTGAAACGCGGGTCGCAGACGATGAGCGGCGCGTTGTTTTCTTCCTTCGCCTTCAGCACGTGCTGAAGCGAGACCGGGTGCGCCTCGGCAGGGTTGCCGCCGATGATGAAGATCGCACGCGACTTGTGGATGTCGTTGTAGCTGTTGGTCATGGCGCCGTAGCCCCATGTGTTCGCCACGCCCGCCACGGTGGTGGAGTGGCAAATCCGCGCCTGGTGGTCGACGTTGTTGGTGCCCCAGTAAGCCGCGAACTTGCGGAACAGATAGGCCTGTTCGTTGGAGTGTTTCGCCGAGCCCAGCCAGTAAACCGAATCCGGGCCAGAGGTGTCGCGGATCGACAGCATCTTGTCGCCGATCTCGTTGATCGCCTGATCCCAAGAGATCCGCTGCCATTCGCCGCCGACCTTTTTCATCGGGTACTTCAGGCGGCGCTCGCCATGGGCGTGCTCACGGACCGAAGCGCCCTTGGCGCAATGCGCGCCGAGGTTGAAGGGGCTGTCCCAACCGGGTTCCTGACCCAGCCAGACACCGTCCGACACTTCGGCGATGACGGTACAACCGACCGAGCAATGGGTGCAGACGGATTTCTTGACTTCCATCTTCCCGCTGACAGCGGCGGTGGCGGCGCTGGCCTGTTGCACGCTGCCCGCGGTGCCCGCGATCGCGGCAAGCCCACCGATGGCAAGGCCCGAGCCGCGCAGGAACGCGCGCCGGTCAATACCGCTGCGCGCCACATCGGACATGATGCCTGTCCGCTGCGCAGACCGCGCGACCCCATTGGTCTTTTTCCTCAACATATCTTCACTCCCTATGCGCGGGCTGGCCCCGCCTGAGGTGGCTATTGAACGGCGGGCGTTGTCGCCCTGCCAATTTTCGGGGCCGCGCCCCGGTTATCTGGTCAGAACCGCGCAGCGGCGTAATAGGCGCGCGTGTGTTCGGTGTCTTGGATACGGTCCGACGACAGGTCGGGCGCCTTGGCCGCTTCGGCCTCGGTCCCGGTGGTGGCCACGGCGACGGCGGCCAAAGGCGCGGCGCTGCCCGCGAATTTCAGGAAGTCGCGCCGATCTTTGCGAACGGCTGTGTCGGTGGATCCCTCTGGCTTGCGTGTCATCTTCTCTCTCCTGTTACGTCTTTGGTTCAGGGGCGCGCGGCCCCGCCTGTCTCATCCCGCTCGGTCTAGTCGTCTTTGCTCAGCCGAAAGGCTTCGGCCTCGATCTGCATGAAGGCCCGTCCGATCTTGCCCACCGGAGCGTAGAAGACCGAGTTTTTCGCGCCTTCGAGGTCGGCAAAGAAATGGCCGGCCCAGGGGGCGATATGCCGGTTAAAGAATGTCTTTTGCTGTGCCACCGTGGCGGGGGCCGAGAAACGGCCTGCGATCATCGCGCCCATCATCTCCATCAATGAGGCGATGTTGTCTTCGGGCTCGAACACATTCGCCGCCCGCTCCAAGCCGCGGGCGACCATGTCTTGGCGCAG
Organism: Sulfitobacter faviae; assembly: GCF_029870955.1. Lineage (NCBI taxonomy): Bacteria > Pseudomonadati > Pseudomonadota > Alphaproteobacteria > Rhodobacterales > Roseobacteraceae > Sulfitobacter > Sulfitobacter faviae. The sequence continues at coordinate 19,668 of NZ_PGFQ01000002.1, forward strand.
CGCCGCGAGCGGCTTTTCGTTGAGAAAGCCGGTGAGGTAGAAGCTGGCATAGGGCAACAGTTCGCCCCGGCCCAAACCGATAAAGAGCCGGTTGAACTCGCTCTCGGCGCCTGCGGGTTTGGTCTTGGCGGCCAGTTTGGAGAGCGCTTTGAACCCCTGCCCCAATTCGCTGTCGTCGCCCGACAGGGCGGCACATTGATCCAGCAGGATCTGATCCGGCGGGCCGGAAAGGATCAGCCCCATAAAGTTGTAGAGGTCCGCGCGCAGGCGGTCTTCTTCGGGCAGGGGCGTTGCGGCCAATTGGGTCATGCGCTGCTACCTTCCATGTCCTGTGCCAGATCGCTGGCAAAGTGAAACCGCATGCGGCGGTGGGTCGGCGCAGGCTGCGCCTCGGCGTCTTCTTCCGGGGCCGCGGCTTGCGCCTGATGGGGCGCGTCTTGAGCCAGAGCGGTTTCGGTCCGCCGCGGGCCCGGCACGACGACATCATGGGTCGGCGCTAGCGCAGGCGCTTCTGCCTCAGCCATCTCTTCCGGCGCGTCAGCCTCGGCGGTCAGCACCTCTTCGACCTTCGCGACCATGCCCCGGCCCACTTTGTAGATCGTGTTGACCGGCTTTCCAGCGGTGGCCGCCGCTGTGTAATCGTCGTCATAGTCGTTCAACCCGTCAAGGCAGGCCAGCACCGGGTTGGTTTTCCAAAAGCTGCGCAGCGCGCGGGTCTTGAGCCGTTGCGGCAGTTGCGCCTTGAGAAAGGCACGCAGCTGTTCGCCGCTTACCAGATCCTCAGGCGCGGGCAGGTCGAACTCGGCCAAGAGATCATCATCGCTGCGCTCGGCCAAGGCGGCCTCTTCGGCGGCAGCGGCGCGGGCTTCGTGAAGGCGCGCATCGGCCTCCGCCTCGGCGGCGACGGCGGCGCGGCGCTTTTGCCAGAAACCGCTCATGCCAGACGCTTTCGCTTTAACGCGGGCGAGGCGTAGATGTCGGCGGGCTTTTCGATGCGCGGGTCGCCGATACCGTCTTGCTTGCGATCGGTGCGCAGACGATCCCGGCGGCGTTTGACGAAGGCTTCCTCTTGGTGGAACTCTTCGACGAATTCCTGCACCCAAGCGATCAACCCCGGCGTCATCGCGACCTTTTCCACGACCTCTTCGGCGCTGTCGCAATAGTCCTGCGCCTCATAGGGCGAGGCGGTAACCAGCGCGAGTTTGAAGGGTCGGTCTGTCGCGCCGGGAATGGGGCGCATGACGACATAGACACATGGCACATCCGCGCCCAGCCCGTGCACATAGGCCTCGGTCTCGGCGCCGTGGAGCTCCAGCTTGAGGGTCGCGGCGTGGTATTCGACGGTCTCACCCTCGCGGCGCAGCTCACGCCAATCCGCTTTTTCAGCACCGGGCAGCACGGCGGTCGCTTTCCAGCTCCACTTGGCCCAACGGGTCACACCAGGCGCGCGCCGCAGTACAATGCCCAAGGGCATCGTCCGATACATTGTCGGGTTGTGAATCAAGTCGCTCCTCCGTTTCGAAGACCTTCGCCGGAAAGCCCGGTCCGGGGGAAGCGCTAATCCGCGCCGAGGCCCGAAAAACCCGGCTTTCGAGACAAGATGGCCCGCCGGGTCTGCCCGTCAATGGCGCCTCGGCCTATTTGTCTAACTTGAGTATTTTGATCGGAAAACAGTCGAATCGCCGATATCGAATCACCCGGGCGGCAAGGAGCCGCGCCGCCCCGCCGATCGCCCCTGTCGCGGGGCGGGCGCGGCGCGAATTTCGGTTGTAGGGGGTGGCAAATCCCGTCTAGCTTGGGGCCTCAGCCGCCGCCGGAGAGGCCGCGGATTGACGGGCGAGATAAGGGAAAATTCATGGCCAAGACATTGATAACATGCGATTGCGCAGGGTCGCAGCGTATCGATTCCGATGCATTGGCCGAGCGTAGCGGTTTGGCGGTCTCCCCCCCCTGTTCGGCCCTTTGCACCACCCAGATCGACCGCGCGGCCAAGGCGCTCACCGCGGGCGATGCGATTTTATGCTGCACCCAAGAAGAGCGGGTCTTTACCGAATTGGCCGAGGAATTGGGCCTGCCCCCTGCCCCCCTCTTGGACCTGCGCGACCGGGCCGGATGGTCCGATGACCCCCGGGACAAACTACCCAAAATGTCCGCCCTCGCGACGGAAGCGCTGCTGGACGTTCCGGCTGAAAAAACCATCGACGTCGCCTCGGGAGGTCTGTGCCTGATCGTCGGTCGAGGCCCGGCGGCTCTGGAAGCAGCGGCGCAACTCAAGGACCACCTCAGCGTCACGCTGTTGATGGACGACGCGGTGACCGAGGCCGAGGACAATCTGCCCGAGGTCCGCGATTTCGATCTCATCTCCGGCAAGCTGCGCCGCGCCAAGGGTGCGCTTGGCCAGTTCGAGGTGGTGATCGACGCGCTGCGGCAGGTCGACCCGCGCGGCCGTGGCCCGCTGACCTGGACCGCGCCGCGCGACGGCGCGCGCAGCCAGTGCGACATCATCCTCGACCTGCGCGGCGAAACGCCGCTTTTCCCCGCGCATGAGAAACGCGAAGGCTACCTGCGCGCTGATCCGGGCCACCCGCCCGCCGTGGCCGCTGCCGTGCTCGCCGCCTCGCATCTCACCGGCACCTTCGAGCAACCGCTCTACGTCCGTATCGAGCCGCTTCTTTGCGCCCATTCCCGCGCCGGGCAGACCGGCTGCACCGCCTGTCTCGACCTCTGCCCTACCGGCGCGATCACCCCCGACGGCGATCACGTCACTGTCGATCCGATGATCTGCGCGGGCTGCGGCGCCTGTTCCTCGGCCTGCCCCTCGGGCGCGATCAGCTATGACGCGCCGCCCGTAGATTTCACGATGCGCCGAGTGCAGACATTGGCCCGCGCCTATCTCGAAGCTGGCGGCGACGCACCGCGCCTGCTGGTCCACGACGCCCACGGCGCCGAGATGATCCGCCTCGCCGCGCGGCACGGGCGCGGGCTGCCTGCGGACGTGGTGCCGATGGAACTCGACGCGCTCGCCGCCTTCGGCCATGCCGAGGCACTCGCCGCCCTCTCCGCCGGTTTCGCCCATGTCTCGCTACTCCTCGGCCCCAAGGCCGACCGCGACGCCATCGAGACCCAGACCGCGCTGGCCCGCGCCATCGCGGGCGAGGCGCGGATGTCCCTCATCGACACGCCCGATCCCGAGGCGCTGACCGATCTCCTCTACGATGGCGCGGCCCCTGCCCCCGTCGCCCAGCCGGTGCGCCCCATGGGCAGCCGCCGCCAGATCGCCCGCCAATCCGCCCGCGCGCTGAACCCCGAGGCGGAGGTGCTCGACCTGCCCGCCGGTGCTCCCTACGGTGCCGTGCTCGTGGACAAGGACGCCTGCACGCTCTGCCTCTCCTGCGTCTCGCTCTGCCCCTCAGGGGCGCTTGGCGACAACCCGGACCTCCCGCAACTGCGCTTTCAAGAGGACGCCTGCCTGCAATGCGGCCTCTGCGCCAATGTCTGCCCCGAGGATGCCATCACCCTCGCGCCGCGCCTCGACCTGACCGAGGCGGCGCTGAGCCAGCGCGTGCTGAACGAGGAAGAACCCTTTGCCTGCGTGGAATGCGGCAGCCTCTTCGGCGTGAAATCCACCGTCGAGCGGATCACCGACAAGCTGCGCAGCCATTCCATGTTTGCCGACGAGGCCAAGCTGCGGATGATCCAGATGTGCGATGACTGCCGCATCAATGCGCAGTATCACAGCACGAACAACCCGATGACGGGCGGCGAACGCCCCCGTCCCCGCACCACCGACGATTACCTCTCCAAACGGCGCGACCACTAGGCCGCCCCCAAGCACAGGAGCCACCCATGAGCGAAGACTTCAACATGTCGATGCGCAAGTTTCTCAAACAGGTCGGCGTGACCTCGCAGCAGGCCATCGAGAAAGCCATGCGCGAGCATGACACCGCCGGCAAAAATTTCCCGGTGAAGGCCGTGATCTCGATCCCGGAACTGGGACTGGAACATACCATCGACGGCACCATCGCCGGCGCGGATAAGGGCGAGGCATAAGCGACGTGACTGCCAGCAGAGACGCGGTCCTGACCGCCTTGAAGACCGTGACCGATCCGGCCACGGGCACCGATATCGTGGCCAGCGGCGTGATGCGCGCGCTCAACGTGGATGACGCAGGCGCGGTGCGTTTCGTGATGGAAATCCCGCCCGCGCAGGCCAAGGCCTACGAGGAAGCCAAGGCGCAGGCCGAAGCCGCACTGGCAAAGGTCGAGGGGGTCTCGAAAGTCTCCATCGTGCTGACCGGCCACAGCGAGAAGGCTCCGCCCCCGGACCTCAAGCCGCAGCGCAAAACGGAGCCTTCGGGCCCGCAGAAGATCCCCGGTGTTGACCGGATCATCGCCGTGGCCTCGGGCAAGGGCGGTGTCGGCAAATCGACCGTTTCGGCGAACCTCGCCTGTGCGCTGGCCGCGCAAGGGCGCCGCGTGGGCCTGCTGGACGCGGATGTCTACGGCCCCAGCCAACCGCGGATGCTCGGCGTCACGGGCCGCCCGGCCTCGCCCGATGGCAAGACCATCCTGCCGATGCGCAACCACGGCGTCACCATGATGTCGATCGGGCTCATGACCAACGAGGATCAGGCCGTGGTCTGGCGCGGGCCGATGCTGATGGGCGCGTTGCAGCAGATGATGACGCAGGTGCAATGGGGCGCGCTCGACGTGCTGATCGTGGACCTGCCGCCGGGCACCGGCGACGTGCAGATGACACTGGCGCAAAAGGCGCGGGTCGATGGCGCGATAATCGTCTCTACGCCGCAGGATGTGGCCCTGATCGATGCGCGCAAGGGCATCGACATGTTCAACCAGCTGAAGGTCCCGATCCTCGGCATGATCGAGAACATGTCGACCCATGTCTGCTCGAACTGTGGCCACGAAGAGCATGTCTTCGGTCACGGCGGTGTCGCCTCGGAAGCGGAGAAATGGGGCGTGCCGCTGCTCGCCGAAGTGCCGCTCGACCTGCAGATCCGCCTCGCCTCCGACGGTGGCGCGCCGATCACCGTGAGCCAGCCCGACAGCAAGCAGGCCGCGGCCTTCCATGCCATCGCCAAGACATTGGTCGACAGCGGCGCGGCATGAGCGAGACCCTGTCCTTTCCCCCGTTGATGTCGGGCGAGGCGGTGACGGGCGATGCCCTCGCCGCCGCCTGCGCCCGCGCGGCCGAGGGCTGCGACGCGGGGCTGATTTGCTACCGGCTGGACGGGGCCGAGATCGAGGCCGCACTGGTCTTTGCCCCGAGGTGCCGCTGGCGCGCGCCGTGGCGATGCTGCCGCTCTGCGGCGTCGGATTTCAAAACGCCCTCGGCGCGCTGTCGCCGCCTGAGGTGGCGGTGCAGCTCGACTGGGACGGCGGCATCCGCCTCAACGGCGCCTCCTGTGGCCGCTTTCGCATGGCGGCCTCCACGACTGACGCTCAGGCGGTCCCCGACTGGCTCGTCGTGGGCTTCACCCTGCCTCTCTACCCCGCCGACGATCCCGAGATGACCCGGACCGGCCTCACCCCCGATCAAACCGCGCTCTATGCCGAAGGCTGTGCCGAGGTCCAGCCCCCTGCCCTCGTGGAATCCTGGGCGCGGCACAGCTTGCATTGGATCAACCGCTGGGAAGACCTCGGCCCGAAAGCGCTTCATAGTGAATGGCGCGGGTTGGTCTTCAACCTCGACACACAGGTGACCGTGCAGGGCCAAAGCAGTAGATTCATCGGTGTCGACGAGGATTTCGGCATGTTACTGCGGGACGGAGAGACCACCCGCCTGATCCCGCTCACCACCCTAATGGAGCCCGCCCCATGACCCTCAAACTCGCCCGCGCGATCCATTTCGACGAAAGCGACCGCAACGTCTTTGCCTCCCCCGCCCGCACCGGCGAATGGTGCATCTCGGGCGGCTTCGAGTTCTCGGACTGGACCGAGGGTGACCTGACCGGCAAGGCGCGCCAAGCCTTTGCCAACGGGTGGCTGGGGCTGGAAACCTTTGGCCGCGTCACCTTCGCGGCCGTCACCCAGATCGAAGAGGCCGAGGTCGAAGCGCTCACGGCCCTGCTGGCGCAGCATTTCGTGACCTACTACGGCGCACCCTCGGTCGATGCCGCGCGCCCCGTGGCGAAAGAGGAGCTGGCGCAGATGGTCGATCTCTGCGCCGACCACGCGCCCAATTGCCTGCTCACCGTGGCGCGCGAACTGACCGAGGCGGGCGTGCGCGAGAGCTTCCGCATGATCCAGCCGCAGGACGCAGGCCTCGAGCAATTCGCCATCCACGGCGACCTGCCCGACTGAACCACCCGCGCCCCGGCGGGCGCGGATGGTCTCTAACAAAGGCTATTCAGCCTCTGCCGCGTTGAAGACAAAGAGCGTCTCACCGTTGATCTTGTAGTCATTGATCAGGGTTTTCGCGCGGTCTGATGTCAGCCAAACCTCCAACTTCAAGGCCAGTTCGTTTTTCACATGGCCATGCATTTCAGGGTTCACCGGCAGATAGGCATACTGGTTAAACAGAACCGGATCGCCCGCGTAGAGCAGCGCCAGATCGCCCTTATTGCCGAAGTTCAGCCAGCTCGCGCGGTCCGACATGACATAGGCGGGCATCCCCGACGCGGTGTTGAGCGCGGCGCCCATGCCCGCGCCGACAGCGTTGTACCAATCCCCGAATGTCGCCGGGTCAAGGCCCGCTTCGTCCCAGAGGGACAGTTCCTTCTTATGGGTGCCGCTGTCGTCCCCCCGGCTCACGAAGGCAGATTCCGCCTCGGCAATTGCGCCCAAGGCAGCCGTGGCCGCCTCTGACCCTTCGATGCCCGCCGGATCGTCTTTCGGCCCGATGAAGACGAAATCGTTATACATGATCTCGGTCCGGTGGCTGCCATAGCCGCCTTCGACAAAGGCTTCTTCTGCTTTGCGCGAATGGACGAGGATCGCATCCACGTCGCCCGCCTCGCCCAGTTTGATCGCTTGGCCGGTGCCGACGACCAGCAGTTGCACGTCCAGATCAAGGTCCGCAGCGATCTCGGGCAGGAGCACATCAGCAAGGCCCGAGTTGTTGAACGAGGTGGTCACCGCCATCTTCATCACATCCGCGGCCTGCGCGGCACTGCTCATCGCCAGCGCGGAAATTGCGCCGATCATCCAATGTTTCATTCTACGATATCTCCTCTTAGAAATGCCTGAGCCTCTGCGGTCACAGGTTGGTTGAAAAACTCAGCCGCGGGACCGGCCTCATGCAGACGGCCCCCAGCAGAAACAAAACGTCATCGGCCAAACGGCGGGCTTGGCCAAGGTCATGTGTCGATAGGATCAGCCGCGTGCCGGTCGATTTCGCCGATTGCAAAATCGCCTCGATCTCTCGCGTGGCACGCCCGTCCAATGCGGCACAGGGCTCATCCAGAAACAGCAATTTGGGTTTGCAGATTAGCGCACGCGCAAGGGCCAACTTTTGCTGCTCACCGCCCGAGAGCACCGGGGCCGCGCGGCTCAAAAGCGGCTCTAACCCGACGCGGTTGGCCCATTCCTTGGCTTCTTTTCGCGCGTGGGCCTTTGACACCCCGCGCAGGCGCAAGGGGTAGATGAGGTTCTCAAGCACCGTCCGCCGCAGCATAACAGGGCGCTGAAAGACAAATGCTTGGTGATGCCGCGCCTCCTCGGTCGAGCAGGCCCACTCAATCTCTCCCGCCGAGAGCCGGGCGGTGCCGTGCAGCAATTGCAACAGCGTGGTCTTCCCCGCGCCGTTCGGCCCCATCACCACCGTAGCGCCCTGACCGTCCAGCGTCAGATCAATCGGCCCCACCAGCCGCTGCCCCCGCCTGCGGCTTTCGATCGCTTTGGCCCGCATCGGGAAAAGTTGCGTCACCACCGGCCCTCCCGCTCTGTCCGGCCCAGCCAATGGATGGCGAGGTTCACCGCCACCGCCAGCCCGATGAGCACGAACCCGAGGGCGAGCGCCAAGGCGAACTCCCCCTTCCCAGTTTCAAGCGCGATGGCCGTGGTCAACACGCGCGTTGCATGGTCGATGTTGCCGCCGACGATCATGATCGCTCCGACCTCGCCAATCGCGCGGCCAAACCCCGCAAGTGCCGCAGTCAGCAATGCGCGGCGCGAGTCCCAGAGCAGAGTTCGTATCTTCTGGCCCTGCGTGACATTCATCGAAATCAGAAGGTCATGATATTCCTGCCAAAGCTCACGGATCGACTGATGCGCGATGGAAGCAATCAGGGGCACGATAATGATCACCTGCGCGATGATCATCGCCGTCGGCGTGAAGAGCAACCCAAACACCCCAAGCGGCCCGGAGCGGGAGAGAACTACATAGACGATCAGCCCCACCACGACCGGCGGCAGCCCCATGAGCGCGTTCAACATGGCAATGACCAACCGCCTTGCGCGGAAGCGTTTGACGGCGACCAAAGCGGCGAGGGGCAGCGCGATCAGGCAGGCGAAAGCCAAAGCAGAGAGGGTCACACGAAGGGACCGGCCGGCGATCTCCACCAGCTCGGCATCGAAGGTGAAGACAAGCCAAAAGGCCTGCGTGATACCGCTCCAAATATCGACCATCTCGCGGAGGCCTCCTCCGAATAGGAGCCCGCGGCCCCATCGCCCGCGCAGAGTGTCAGGACTATCCTTCGGACGCCAGAGCCTGTGGGCGTGAAAATACCTAGTAAGACAGGCTGGGTTTGATTTTACCTCGCTCAGAAGGACGGAAGGTCAACTTGACCCACCTGCGATTCCCGCAAAAGGAAGGATGTGGCTCTAACAAGGGCAAGCGAACTCGCCCGTGGGGCCAACTCGTGGCTGGCAAGTGCCTCTAGCCGCAAGAATAGTTTTACTGTTTATTTACAATCTATTATGCAGAATACGGCATTCTATCTTTGCGTCTGGCCCAGATAATTAATGCCGTCTTGCCCTCTCCTTCCGCAAGAATCTATTGCAAGCTTCGCTCCAATCGCATTAAGTAACGGAAACAAAAGCGCTACCGAATAATAGCGTTACTGAGAGCGAGGGCAGATGTGACGGACACGGTACACATCAATACACGGATCCGCCGTAATGCGGAAACGCTTTCCGAGGCGTTGGAAAGTCACATGCTGAAGGTCTTTGCGCCCGACGCGCGCAAGGAGTTGCGCCGGTTCTCCGCCGGGGAAGCGGCTGAATTGCTTGGCATTTCCACGAGCTTCCTTCGCAAACTCCACTTCGATAATAAGATCGTCGATGTCCAGACCAGCCCCGGCGGGAGGCGGCACTACAGTGCGGACGATCTGCTCTCGATCCGGCGGACATTGGAATCCACCGCCAAAACCCGCGGCGCCTATCAACGCGGCCGTCGTGAAGGGGATAAACTGCAAGTATTGTCCTTTCTGAACTTCAAGGGCGGTAGCGGCAAAACCACGAGCGCGATCCACGCGGCACAGCGGTTGGCCCTCAAAGGCTATCGCGTGCTTTGTGTCGATATCGACCCGCAAGCGTCTCTAACAACGCTGTTTGGCTATCGGCCTGAGTATGATTTCCTGAACTCCGGCACCATTTACGATGCGATCCGCTATGATGATCCCGTCCCCTTGGCCGATGTGATCCAAAACACCTTCTTTACGGGCATTGATTTGGCCCCCGGCGGGTTGATGCTGCAGGAGTTCGAGCACGAAACGCCTCAGGCACTGCTCAACAATACGCAACCACCGTTTTTCGCGCGTTTGGCGACATCTTTGCAGGATGTAGAGCAGAATTACGACGTGGTGATCTTCGATTGCCCGCCGCAATTGGGCTATTTGACCATGTCCGCGCTTTGCGCCTCGACGGGTGTGTTGATCACGGTGGTTCCGAACATGCTTGACGTTGCATCGATGTCGCAATTTCTTCAGATGAGCGCCGATCTGCTTGATGTCGTCTCTAATGCGGGGGCAAGCATGGAGTTCGACTTCCTGCGCTTCCTTATCAATCGCTATGAGCCGAATGACGGGCCGCAGCAGCAGGTTCTATCCTTCTTGCGGCAACTCTTTGACGAGGAAGTCATGGTGGCCCCGATGCTGAAATCCACTGCGATTTCTGACGCGGGGCTGACCCATCAGACCATTTATGAGGTTGACCGGTCGCAGTTTCATCGAACGACCTATGACCGTGCGGTGGATTCACTCAATCTTGTGAATGATGAGATCGAAAGCATGATCCAGAAAGCATGGGGGCGATAATGGCACGCAAAGGTATTCTGTCATCTGCGCCGACGAAGTCTCCAAAGACGGAGCTGCCGAAACAGCCTGCGTTAGAGCCGAATAAGAGCCGGAGCAAGCCTAGCCTCATGCCCCGCGGGGCAGTTGGGGCGCTTCAGTCGTCGTTGAACCGGATGCAAGAGAATGCAGTTCAAGAATTGGACGGCAGCCTGATTGATATGGCTGGCGTCGAAGACCGGTTAGGGACTGATACGCAGGCTCAGAAACAGCTTCACGATAGTCTGAAGACCTATGGCCAGCAGGTCCCGGTTCTGGTTCGGCCGCATCCGGAATCCCCGGGACGGTTCGAGATTGTCTACGGGCGGCGGCGACTTCAGGCACTGAAAGCGCTTGGGATGCCGGTTAAAGCGATGGTGCGTCAGTTGGATGACCACGCTTTGGTAATGGCGCAGGGCCAAGAGAATACGGCCCGCCAAGATCTTTCTTTCATCGAGAAAGCGAGTTTTGCGGCTCAGCTCGATGCGGGGGGGCATGACCGGCAGACAATCGCGGATGCGCTTTCGATCGACCTGCCAATGGTCAGCAGGATGCTCAAGGTTGGCCATGCGTTCGATCTGCCCTTTCTGCGGCAGATCGGGTCAGCGCCATCCATCGGGCGGGATCGCTGGATGGCGCTGGTCAAATTGTTTGAACAACCGGGCGCGAAAGAACGGGCAGAAAAACGAATGGCGCGGGCCGATTGGGAAGGATTCACCTCGGATGAGCGGTTTGAGGCGATTTTCGCCGAGGCCTCGGCGACCCCTGAAAAGTCTACCACCTCCCCTGCCCCATCGGCCAAGCCCCGCACGCTGCGGAGCCGGGATGGCAAGGCGCTGGCGGACATTCGCAGCGGCAAACGCGGTATCACGGTCACCGTTCCCGCGCGCGCAGCGGAGGGTTTTGATAAATGGCTCGATGCACATGCAGAAGAGCTTTTGCAGGAGATTCACGACCGCTGGCAGAAGACCCGCGCGTGAGACATTGAGGAAGTAGCAACAGGAGGCACATCCAAGACCACAAAAGAAAAGCCCCCCAGGATAAATCCCGGAAGGCCCTTCTCAAACTTTGCACCTTCGAGATAGCCCCAAAGATTTATCGATGTCAACTCTACCCGATGGGATAGGGCCGGTATTTTGTTGTCTTTCGTGATTTCAAATGAAAAACACGTTCCGAACTGCGTTCGGGCGGCCGAAATCGGCTGCCCAAGTGGAATGCGAGGGGCCGGACAAATGGGCTTTGCTCGACCGGCTGACAACCGCGGCAGAGGCTTTCGAGCTGTCGCACCGCACTCTCACCGTATTGAAGGCTTTGCTGAGTTTTCTGCCAAGCCGGCATATTCCAGATGGCGCGGCGGGCATTGTATTCGCCTCAAACGCCCGGCTCTCAGAACGGCTTCACGGTATGCCGGAGAGCACTCTGAGGCGGCATCTGGCACAGTTGGTCCGCGTGGGCCTGATTGCGCGACATGATAGCCCCAACCGAAAGCGTTTTGCACGGAACCACGGGGGCGCCATTGCGCTGGCCTTTGGCTTTGACCTCGCCCCCCTCGTGGTGCAGGCAGCGATGATTGAGACGGCAGCTCAGGCAGCCGAGGCAGAGCAGGAGCGCTTGCAGGCGCTGAGGGATCGCGTTCTGGTCCTCCGCCATGGGCTGATCAGGAAGGGTTGCGGCGAGGGATTGGCTGATGAGGCGGGCCGGATTCTGCGGCGCAAACCGAATGAAATAGCATTGTCTCAGCTTGAGACGGCGCTCCGTATGACACTTGAAAATGCCCGTGGAGAAGAACCTGTGGGCGAAACAGCACCCCTCTCCCCTGCCCCGCTTACCGGTCAAATGAGCGTAACTGACGGCGAAAATGAGCGGCACATACAGGATTCAGATAAATCCTATTTTGGCTCTGAAGAACGCGATCACGGTGATGTGGCCCCGCGTACGCCTGACAAAGCCGAACCTGATTATTCTGCGAAAGAAGAAGGCGTATCATTCGCGGATGTCGTGGATGCCTGCACAGAGGTTCGCAGCTTTTTCCCGGATGTGATGCGAAACTGGGGAGACGTTGTTCGGGTCGGAGACCAGATTGCTCCAATGCTGGGGATTGACCCGCCTGTGCTAAATGAGGCAAAACGAGACATGGGCCCGGAGAGCGCTGCTGTGACGGTCCTTTGCTTGCTTGAGAAAGCCGCGACGATCCGTAGCCCCGGAGCTTATCTAAGGCGTTTGACGCAGATGGCTCGAAATGGTGCCTTTTCCCTTGGTCCGATGGTCTCAGCCTTGGCAAACCGGCGAAATTGTCAGCTGACAATTTGAAAATCATAGTTTTTACAGTGACTTAGGTTAAATGACGCCTGGCAATTTCCGAAATTGGGCTTTCTAGCGGGCAAAATCTCTCCATATGCTTCACCCTCCTCGGTTCAACCGCTAACTTAGGTGAAGCTCTCCGGGAAAACCCATGACCTCTGTCCGCCTCCGCCTGCTTGTCCTCGCGCTCACACCGCTCATTGTGCTGATGCCGCTTCTCTTGGTTCTGGGCATGTCACGCTGGACGGCGGATTATGACGAAGTCCTCATCGCGAATGTTGAAAGCGAGCTGAGGATCGCCAACCAATATCTCGCGCGGTTGTTGGCGCAGACGGGCAATGAGTTGGACGCCGTCGCCGGGTCCGTCGAATTCGCCCAGCAGTTGGACGACCCGAACGCAGACCGGGGCGCGTTCTTCGCCGAGATACAGGACCGGCTGGGTTTGGATTTTCTACAATTCCTCCCCATCGACGTCGCCGTCGGAGACGGTGAGAACTGGCCGGTGATCGCCCGCGCCGCGCGGGGTCAAAGCGGCGCGGAGATCGACGTATTCAGCAACGCACGGCTGACAAGATTGAACGACGCCCTCGCGGTCCGCGCGCAGGTTCCGGTGATCGATACCCCCGCCGCCGTGCCCACGGACCGAAAGATCGAAGACCGCGGCATGGTGGTTCACGCTGCGAGCCCGGTTGATTTGGACGGCAGGCAGGGGGTCTTGGTCGGCGGGATGCTGTTGAACCGCAACCTCAACTTTATCGATACGATCAATGACCTCGTCTATCTCAACGCGGTGACCGGTGGCGACAGGCAGGGCACAGCGACGCTTTTCCTAGATGACCTGCGCATCTCGACCAATGTGCGTCTTTTCGAAGATGTGCGCGCCCTTGGCACGCGGGTCTCGGCAGAGGTGCGGGAGGCCGTGTTGATTGATGGGCGCACTTGGCTCGACCGGGCCTTCGTGGTGAACGATTGGTACATCTCTGGCTACCAGCCGATCACGGACAGTTTCGGCGAGCGGGTGGGGATGCTTTACGTCGGCTTCCTCGAAGCACCTTTCGCGCAGGCAAAGCGGGAGGCGTTCTGGTGGATGTTGGCCGCGTTCTTTGCCGTGCTGGCGCTGTCGGCGCCGGTGTTCCTTTGGCTGGCCCGCGGTATCTTCTCGCCGCTTGAACGGATGACAAAAGTCATGCACCGGGTCGGCAAGGGGGAACTTTCGGCGCGGATCGGCGCGGTCCCTGCGCGGGATGAGATCGGGGCGGTGGCGCATCACCTCGATTGGTTGCTGGAGCAGGTGCAGGAACGCGACCGGCAGCTGCGCAGCTGGAATGATGCGTTGAACCAGCGGGTTGATCAGCGCACTGCTGAACTGCGCGAGGCGAACGAGAAGCTGGAGCAGACCTTTCGCCAATTGGTGATGAGCGAGAAACTCGCCTCCATCGGGGAAATCACCGCGGGGGTGGCGCATGAAATCAACAACCCCGTCGCGGTCATCATGGGCAATGTCGATGTCATCCGGGAGACGCTCGGCCCGGATGCAGAGCTGGTGGCGACGGAACTCGGCCTGATCGATCGGCAGCTGTCACGGATCGAGGTCATCGTCGGCAAATTGCTCAAGTTCGCCGCGCCATCCGAGTTTTCTGATTGTGAACATAATATTGCGCTCCGGCCTCTGGTGCAGGACTGTCTCGTGCTGGTCGATCACCTCATCAGCCGGGGCGGGATCGAGGTGCATTGCGATCTGGAAGTGGTGCCGCCAGTGCGTGCGGACTCCGGAGAGATTCAGCAGGTCGTGGTGAACCTTGTGGTCAATGCGGTGCAGGCGATGCAGGGGGCAGGGCGGTTGGCATTGTACCTTAGCCCTGAAGACCGCGACGGCGTGGCCGGTGTGGCGTTGTCGGTGCATGACAGCGGTCCGGGAGTGCCTGAGGCGTTGCTCGGCTCGCTTTTCGATCCCTTCTTTACCACCAAACCGGGGGAGGGGACGGGATTGGGCCTGTCGATCTCTCAGACGCTGATCCAGCGGGCCGGGGGATCATCACGGTCCGCAATCGGGCGGAAGGGGGCGCGGCCTTTACCGTTTGGCTGCCGCAAGCCCCCGAGGATGCGGCCCCCCCTGAACACGCGTGATGCGCAGGGGGGGCAGGGGGCTTTAGGCTGCCTTGCCGTCGAAGCCCTCAAGATAGGCCACGAGGATGTCGAGTGCGGCTTGCAGGTCGCCTTTCGACACCATCTCGGTCACCGTATGGATGTAGCGGGTGCCGACCACGATCCCCACGGCCCGCGCGCCAGCGGCAGCTTGCTGCGCCGCAGCACCGTCTTGTCCCCCTGCGGCAAGCATGGTGCGTTGGAAGGGGATGTCGCGCGCCTCGGCCAGTTTTTCGATGTCGCGCACGAGGTCCACATCGGCGATGAAGCTGCTGTCGCGGACGTGCAGGCCAAAGCCTTTACCGAGCCGCGTGGTAGAGAGATGCTCGGGCACGCCGGGCGTGTCACAGGCCAGCGTCGTGTCGATGCCAAGGCCGATGTCGGGCTGCACCTTATAGGCCGCCGTGCGCGCGCCCCGCAGGCCAACTTCTTCCTGACAGGTGAAGGCCACATGAATCTCCGCGCCACGCCCCTTATCGGCCAGCTTGCGGATCGCCTCGATCCCCAGCCAGCAGGCCACGCGGTTGTCGAGCGCTTTGGAGACGAACTGCTCACCCATCTCAAGAAAAGGCTCGTCCATGACGACGAAGTCGCCGACCTTGACGATCTCCTTCGCCTTCTCGCCCAGCCCGAGGTCGACGAAGAATTCCGAGACTTCGGGATCTTCTTGCGGTCTTCGGGGGAGGAGATGTGAATGGGCTTGCCGCCGGGGTTCATCACGCCCTTCAGATCGCCCTGATCGGTGCAGACCAGCACCCGGCGCGAGAAGAGGTTGCGCGGATCGAAACCGCCGACGGGCTGGAGGTATAGGAACCCGTCTTTCGACACATGGCTGACCAGAAAGCCGATCTCGTCCATATGGCAGAGCAGCATGATCTTGGGCGCCTTGCCGTCGCCCGCCGTCGCATCCCGGCGGCAGAGGAGGGAGCCCATGGCGTCGGTCTCCACATGGTCGAACAGCCCTTCGATCTCACGGGTGATCAGATCGCGCACGCGGTGTTCGCGCCCCGGAACGCCGGGGGTTTCGCAAAGGTCTTTGAGTAGGTCGATGTTCATGCTGGCCTCATCCTTGGTGATTTGGCCGCACTATCGCGCCGCGCCTGTCGAAGTGCAAACAGGCGCGGCGCGATGAGGCTGAGAGGGCAGGGGGTTACATCTGACCCGGCAGGAACAGCACCAGCGCGGGAAAGACGAGCAGCAGGATCAGCCGCAGGATATCGACAAGCCAGAACGGGGTGACCCCGCGAAAGATCGTGCCGGTGGAAACATCGCCGACCACCCCTTTAAGGACAAAGACATTGAGGCCGACCGGCGGGGTGATCAGGCTGATCTCGGTCACGACGACGACGATGATGCCGAACCAGACCGGATCGAAGCCAAGGCTCGTGACCAGCGGAAAGAAGATCGGCACCGTCAGCAGCAGCATCGACATGCTCTCGAAAATGCAGCCGAGCGCGATGTAGATTAGAAGGATCAGCCCCATCACCACCCAAGGCCCGAGGTCGAGCGCGGTGACGGTGGCCAGCAGCCCTTCGGGCAGCCCCGCGAGGTTCACGAAGTTGGAGAAGATCCACGCCCCGATCAACACCGAGAAGAGCGAGGCCGAGGTGAGCGTCGTCTCCTCCAGCACTTCACGCAGGCCCCGCCAGCTGAGCCCGCCGCGCGCCCAAGCGATGAGGAAGGCCCCCGCCGCCCCCATGCCCGCGGCCTCGGTCGGGGAGAAGGCGAGGTGGATCGGCCAGAAGTCCAAGACCCCATAGAGCCCGCCGATGACCAGCGCAAAAAGCGCCAGCACCGACCAGACGTGATTGAGCGCGCGCAGCCGCTCTCCCCATGTCGCGCGGGGGCCGGCGGGGCCGGCTTCGGGGTTCATGGCGACGGAAAAGCGCACCGCGCAGAGATAGAGCAGGATGCCCAATGCCCCCGGCACGATGCCCGCGATGAACAGCGCGCCGATGGAGGTCTCGGTCAGCAAGCCATAGATCACGAGGATCACCGACGGCGGGATCAGGATCCCGAGCGTGCCCCGGCGGCGATGGAGGCGGTCGAGAGGCTGTCGGAATAGCCGTATTTGCGCATCTCCGGCATGGCGACCTTGGACATCGTGGCGGCGGTGGCGAGCGATGAGCCGCAGATCGCGGCGAAGCCCCCGCAAGCGACGATGGTGGCCATCGCCAGACCGCCCCGGAAGTGGCCCAAAAAGGCGTTAGAGACTTGGTAAAGCTCGCGGCTGATCCCGCCTTTGTTGACGAAAAGCCCCATCAGGATGAAGAGCGGGATCACCGACAGCCCGTAGTCTTGGCTGGTGTCGATGATCAGCCGCGACACCATGGAGATCGATGCGCGGTAGCTGGTCTCATAGACCAGCCCGATCATCCCGACGAGGCCCATGGCAAAGGCAATCGGCAAGCGCAGCAAGACGAGGACGAAAACGGCGGCAAAGCCGATGGCAGAGGCGATCATGTGGCAGGGTCCAGAAGTTGCGGCGCAAAGAGGCGCAGAAGCCCGCGCAGGATCAGCACGACAGCGGTGAGATAGGTCATCACCGCGATGAACATGCCGATGTAGAAGGTCGGGATTTCAAGATATTCGGTCACGTCGCCATAGCTGAGCGCGCGGTAGGCGAGGTCGACGACCCGCCCCGCCGGAAACCACAGCATCACCCCGCAGCCCAAAGTCACCAGCCCGTCGCGCCAGCGTTGCAGCCCCCAGTTTTCAAAGGGGCGGTCCAAAAGATCGGCGGCGATATGCCCCTCGCGGCCCGACAGGACCGGCAGGGCAGAGAAAACGATCAGCGCGATGCCGATACGGATCAGCTCGGTCGCAGCTTCGATGGGCGCGTTGAAGACCGACCGCATGATGACATCGGCAAAGGTCAGCACCATCAGCGCGAAGAGCGCGAGAGAGGCCATCGTCATCGGCAGGGCCGAGAGGGCGGTGGTTAGGCGGATTAAAGAGCGCATGGCGGTTCCCTGGCTGGGGGCCGACCGCGTTTGCGCCCGGCCCCTTTGGCGGTGGGGGTTACTGGCTGGCCTTCGCCATTTCCTCACGCATCATCTCATAGGCGGCCTGTCCATCGACACCGGCCTCGTCGAGCTCTGCGATCACCTTGTCGCGCACCTTGGCGGCCATCTCGGCAAAGCGGGCTTGATCCTCTTCCGAGGCGGTGACGATCTTGTTGTCGCCCGCGGCCTCGGTCGCCTCACGCGCGTCAACGTCGCTCTGGTCCCAGACGGCACCCATCATGCGGCTCGCCGTCTCGCCAAAGACTTCGCTGTCGAGCTTTTGCTGCACGTCTTCGGGCAGGCTGTCGAAGGTCTCTTGGCTCATGATGACCGAGAAGGAACCGCGGTAGAAGCCGCCGGGCATCTCATAGACGTTCTTGGCCACTTCGTTGAGCTTGAAGCTGATCCGCTCGCCCATGTTCATGGCCACGGCATCGGCGGCCCCGGAATCGAGTGTTTCGTAAACCTTGGGCGCGGGCACCTGAATGCCGACGAGGCCAAGCTCCGCCCCACATCCGCCGAGACACCACCGCCGAGGCGGGTTTTCAGCCCTTGCAGATCGTCGAGGGTGTTGACCTCTTTGTTGGAGTGGATTTGCCCCGGCCCGTGGGTTGTGAGCGCGATCACCTTCACGCCGCGGTGCTCGTCCAATTCAGACAGCATCGCCTCATGCAGGCGCCAATGGGCGACCGATGCGGCCTCGGCGTTGCCTTCGTAGCCGGGGATTTCGACCAGTTTCGTGCCGACGAAACGACCGGGCGTGTAGCCGTGGAACAGAATGGCGATATCGGCGGCACCGTCCAGCAGCAGGTCCATCTGCGCGGGCGGCGGGGCGAGGCCGTTTTTCAACTCGGTCTCGATCAGCCCATCGCTGGCCTCGGCCATCATGTCGGTCAATTGGGTGAACATGCCGGTGTTGACCGGGTGGCTTGGCGGCAGCCATGTGGAAATGGTCAGCGTCTCGGCGGCGAAAGCGCCGGTCGCGGTGCAGAGCGCAAGCGCACTCGTCGTGAGAAACTTGGTGAATTTGGTCATTTTGGGCTCCTCCCCATACCGTTCGATATGCCTTGGCGGGGTTCTCCCAAACCCGTATAGCCAAGTATATGCTTTTTCATGTATTCACATTTACAGCACGATTGGAACCATTTTTTGCGCCCGGGGCAAGGGCGCTGATCAGCCGCGAAGATCGCCCGTGTCGTCCAAGGCGGCGAGGAGCGATTTCAGCGCCGGTTTCAACTGCGCCCCTCGTTGCCCTTCAGCATTTCCATCAAGGCCGCCTCATGGCGGCGCGCTTGCGGCACCAGTTCGGCGGCCAGCGCGCGGCCCGCGTCGGTCAGATACACCCGCACGCGGCGGCCATCGGCTGGATCGCTGCGGCGAAGCAGCAGGCCGCGTTCTTCCATCTGGGCGATGATCCGCGTGAGGCGGGATTGTTCGGCCAGCGCCCGGCGCGCGAGTTGCGTGATCATCGCGCCATCAGTGTCCGACAGGCAGGCCAACACGCGCCATTCCGGCACCCGCAGCCCCGCCTTGCGCACCTGCGCGTGGAACTGCGCGCTCGCCACATCGCTGGCCGCCGCCAACAGATACAGCAGGTAATCCGAGACGAATCCCCCCTCCTGACCCGTCTCCTTTTGGGCGGTTGCGTCGGTCTTTTGCTGCGTCACACCAATTAACCCTTTGATGGAAAGAGGGCTCCTTGCGCCTCGGCCTCTCTAAATGGCGGGCAAATTCGCGCTTGGCAAGAAAACCCTTGACCAAAACTATATGAAAAATCATATTGTTTGGCAGGGGAGGACATCACATGTCGAAGATCAACGCCATCGTGCGCAGGGTCACAGCGCTGACCGATCGCATCAGCGAATTCGAGATTGCAGCCGCCGACAGCAACCCGTTGCCGCATTGGGACGCCGGGGCGCATGTGCTTTTCGATCTGCCCGATGGCGACAGCCGCGCCTATTCCCTGATCACCTTCGATCCGATCCCCGAGGCCCCCGAAAGCTACCGCATCGCCGTTCAGCGCGAGCCCGAGGGCAAGGGCGGCTCGACCCATATGCACGGGCTGAAACCGGGGGCAGAGATCACCTGCGCCGCGCCAAAGAACGATTTCCCCCTGTCCCCGGACGCGCCCGCCGTGCTGCTGGCGGGGGGATTGGCATCACGCCGATGATCTCGATGGCGGCGACGCTCAAGGCCGCGGGGCAGGACTTCACCTTTCACTATACGGGCCGCAGCGCGCCCGTTATGGCCTACCGCGATGCCCTGCGCGAGAGTTTCGGCGAGGCGCTGCATCTGCATTGCGATGATGACGCGACGGCGCTCGACCTCGGCGCGGTGATCGACAGCCTTGGGCCCCAAGCGCATCTCTATGTCTGCGGCCCCAAAGGGTTGATCGAAGCGACCAAGGCGAAAGCCGAAGCCGCGGGCGTCGCCGCCGAGCGCATCCATTTCGAACTCTTCGACGCGCCGCAGGAGCAAGAGGGCGACAGCGCCTTTGAGGTTGAGGTTGCCTCAAGCGGGGAGGTTTTCACCATCCCCCCGGCCAGTCGATCATCGACGTGCTGGAGGCGGGCGGTGTCGATGTCATGTACGACTGCCAGCGCGGCGACTGCGGCATCTGCCAATGCGATGTGCTCAGCGGCACCCCCGATCACCGCGACGTGGTCCTGTCCGAGGCCGAGCGCGCGGCGGGCAATGTCATGCAAATCTGCGTCAGCCGCGCGAAATCTCCGCGCCTTGTGCTCGACATCTGAGGGAGGAACTCATGGGACGTTACGACAGCCCGGCGGCCTTGGCCGCCCTCGTGCAGCCACATCAGGTGCACCGCGATA
The DNA here is from genome assembly GCF_029870955.1 of Sulfitobacter faviae. Classification (NCBI taxonomy): domain Bacteria; kingdom Pseudomonadati; phylum Pseudomonadota; class Alphaproteobacteria; order Rhodobacterales; family Roseobacteraceae; genus Sulfitobacter; species Sulfitobacter faviae. The sequence continues at coordinate 40,178 of NZ_PGFQ01000002.1, forward strand.
TCTACACCGACCCAGAGGTGTTCCAGCAGGAGATGAAGCATCTCTTCGCCAATGCCTGGGTCTTTGTCGGCCATGAAAGCCAGACCCCGAACAAGGGCGATTATTTCAGCACCCATATCGGCACCCAGCCCGTCATTCAGGTGCGCCATTCCACGGGCGACATCCATGTCCTGCTGAACCGCTGCCCCCACAAAGGCACCAAGATCGTGATCGACCGGCAGGGCAACACCGGCAAATTCTTCCGCTGCCCCTATCACGCATGGAGCTTCAAGACCGATGGCTGCCTCTTGGCGATCCCGCTTAAGAAGGGCTACCAGAACACCGGGCTGGAAGAGACCGACAGCGGCAAGGGGATGCGCAGCGTCGGCGATGTGAAAAACTACCGCGGCTTCATCTTTGCGCGGCTGGCCGAAGAGGGTATGAGCTTTGAAGAGTTCTTTGGCGAAAGCCTGTCCTCGCTCGACAATATGGTTGACCGCTCCCCCGCCGGACGGCTCGAAGTGGTCGGCCCGCCGCTGCGCTACATGCATCATTGCAACTGGAAGATGCTGGTCGAAAACCAGACCGACACCTGTCACCCGATGGTGGCGCATGAAAGCTCTGCCGGGACAGCGGTGAAGCTCTACGAAGAACTGGGCCTGCCCGAGGACGCGCCTAAACCCCCGCGATGGAGATCATCGCCCCCTTCATGTCGCCTTACGATTTCTTCGAAGGCATGGGCATCCGCACATGGCCCAACGGGCATGGGCACACTGGCGTAAACCACTCTATCCACTCGGATTATTCCGCCATCCCCGGTTATTTCGAAGCGCTCTGCGACAGCTATGGAGAGGAGAAGGCCAAGGCGATCCTCGATGAGAACCGCCACAACACGGTCTATTTCCCCAACATCATGATCAAGGGGCCGATCCAGCAATTGCGGGTCTTCATCCCCATCGCCGCCGACCGGACCGTGGTGGAAAGCTACATCTACCGCCTCGTCGACGCGCCCGATGAGCTGACCGCACGCACCGCGATGTACAACCGCATGATCAACGCGCCCACCTCCATCGTCGGCCATGACGATCTGGAGATGTACGAGCGCGCGCAGGAAGGGCTGATGGTCGACGGGCTGGAATGGGTGAACATCCAGCGCCTGATCGAAGAGGACGAAGACTTCGAGGTCGAAGCAGTCGAGAACGGCACAACCGAACGCCAGATGCGCAACCAATTCCACGCGTGGGTCAAGTTCATGACCATGGGCCAAAAGACGGAGGCGGCGGAATGACTGTGACGCGCGAAAGCCTGATCGACTTCATCTATGGTGAAGTCCGCATGTTGGACGAGGGGCGCTATACCGAATGGCTCAACCTCTGGCTGCCGGATGGGCATTATTGGATGCCGTTGGACTATCAGCAAAAAGACCCGATCAACGAGACCTCGTTGATGTATGAGGATATGTTCATGCTCAAGCTGCGCGTCGAACGTCTGAACGGCGCGCGCACCTTCAGCCAGAAACCCAAAAGCCGCTGCCACCATGTGATCCAGCGCCCTTTCGTGGATGAGATGGACACGGAGGCAGGGCGTTTCGTCACGACCACCTTCATGCATTACGTCGAAACCCGTTTGGACAAGCAGCAATTGCTCGCCGTCACCGCGCGGCATGAGTTGGCGCTGGTCGAGGGCGGCTCCGCATCGCCAACAAACGGGTCGATATCGTGAATTGCGACGCGGCCTTCCGCAACATCCAGTTGCTGCCATGATCGGGGCAGAGACTGGAACGGTCCACGCGGCCTTTGAAGACACCGCCGCGCGGCACCCCGAACGGGGCTTTCTGAATGTCCTGCCGGAAACGGCGGATATCTACGGCATCGCGGCGGGGGAGGTGAGTTATGCCGAAGCCGCGCGCGAGGTTGCCGCCCTGCGCAAGCGCATTTCGGCGGCGGGTTATCTGCCCGGCCAACGTGTCATGCTGCTGATGGAGAACCGCCCGGTCTTCTTCCTCTGGTGGCTGGCGCTGAACGGTCTGGGACTGTCGGTCGTGCCGGTGAACCCCGATCTGCGCGCGGCAGAGCTGAGCTATATGATCGACCATGCCGAGCCGGTCTTGGCCGTGGCGATCCCCGCGCGGGGTGAGGATCTGCGCGCGGCGGCACGGCAAGCGGGGCGCGACATGCCGGTGATCGCACCGGGGGATCCCTTGCCCGCGCCCGCAACGCGTGAGACCATCGCGACACGGCAAGGCGGGGCAGAGGAGGCCGAGGCCGCATTGCTCTACACCTCAGGCACCACCGGCCAGCCCAAGGGCTGCATCCTGACGAACACCTATTTCCTCGACGCCGGGCGGTGGTACGCTGACACCGGCGGGCTTTGCGCCCTCTCGCAAGACGGCGAGCGGATGATCACGCCGCTGCCGATCTTTCACATGAACGCGATGGCCTATTCCTTCATGGCGATGATCGCCGTGGGCGGCTGCCTGACCGCGCTCGACCGCTTCCACCCCCGCAGCTGGTGGGCCTCGGTCCGGGCCTCGGGGGCGACCTGTCTGCACTACCTTGGCGTGATGCCCTCGATGCTCATGGGGGCCGAAGCAAGCGAAGCCGACCGCGACCATGCCGTGCGCTTTGGCTTCGGCGCGGGGTGGACCCGAAACTGCACGCCGCCTTCGAGGCGCGTTTCGGTTTTCCATTGGTCGAGGCTTGGGCCATGACCGAAACCGGCGCGGGGGCCGTGATCTGCGCCAACCGCGAACCGCGCCGCGTGGGCGAAAGCTGCCTCGGCGCGCCCGAAGGGGGCTGGAGGTCCGGCTGCTCGACGATGCCGGGCAAGAGGCCGATCAAGGCGAATTGCTGGTGCGCCGCGCCGGTGCCGAACCCCGGCGCGGGTTCTTTGCGGGCTACTTCAAAAATGCCGAGGCCACGGATGAGGTTTGGGCGGGCGGTTGGTTCCACACCGGCGACATCGTGCGCCGCGCGCCGGATGGTGCGATGTATTTCGTCGACCGCAAGAAAAACGTGATCCGCCGCTCGGGCGAGAACATCGCGGCGGTCGAGGTGGAATCGACCCTGATGCGCCACCCCGCCGTGGCCAGCGCCGCCGTGGCCGCCGTGCCTGACGCGGTGCGCGGGGATGAGGTTTTCGCCTGTATCGTGCCAAAGGACGCCGGTGCTGACCCTGCCGTCTTGGCCCGTGAAATCACCGAATGGTGCCTGACCCAACTTGCCTATTACAAAGCCCCCGGCTTCATCGCCTTTGTTGAGGCGCTGCCGCTGACGGCGACGCAGAAACTCCAACGCGGGGTGTTGAAAACGCTGGCCGCCGACCTGCTGGACGATCCCGCCACGCAAGACCTGCGCGGGCTAAAGAAACGGACGGCGGCATGAGGCGCAGGGGCTATGACGGCGTCGTCCTCGCGGCGCCCACCTCGGTGCCCTATGCCCGCTACAGCAATGAGACCGCCCATTGGTGGATCGCCCGCGCGCTGCGCGCGATGCTGGGCAAGGCGGGGATCGCGCCGGGCGAACTGGACGGGTTCTCGGTCTCCAGCTTCTCGCTTGCGCCGGACACGCCGGTCGGGCTGACCCAGCATTTGGGGCTCAGCCCGCGTTGGCTTGATACCGTGCCGACGGGCGGGGCCAGCGGGCTCATCGCGCTGCGCCGCGCGGCGCGGGCGGTGCAGGCGGGCGACGTGGATCTGGTGGCCTGCGTGGCGGGGGACGCGAACCGGATCGACAGCTTTCGCAGCCTGCTCAGCGGCTTTTCGCGCTTTTCGATGGACGCAACCTTTCCCTATGGTTTCGGCGGCCCGAACGCGAGTTTCGCCCTGCTGATGGACCGCTACATGCAGGAATACGGCGCCACGCGAGAGGACTTTGGCCAAATTGCCGTGGCGCAACGCGCCAATGCGCTTTGCTATCCCGATGCGCTGATGAAAACCCCGCTGACGCTTGACCAATACCTGAATGCGCGCATGATCTCAGACCCCATCGCGCTGTTCGACTGCGTCATGCCCTGCGCCGGGGCCGAGGCGTTTTTGGTCATGCGCGAGGATGAGGCCCTGCGCCGCGACCTGCCCTTCGCGCGGATCAGCGGCACCATCGAGGGGCACAACGCCTACCCCGAAGACCCGATGCAACTGCGCGGCGGCTGGGGCGTGGATATCGGTGAGCTCTACGAGATGGCGGGCCATGGGCCGGAGGGGGTCGATCTGCTGCAAACCTATGACGACTACCCAGTGATCTCCATGATGCAGTTCGAAGACCTCGGGTTCTGCGCCAAGGGGGAGGGGGCCGCCTTTGCCCGGCGGCGGGATCTGACGATCCACGGCGATTTCCCCCACAACACCTCGGGCGGGCAGTTGTCGGTCGGCCAAGCCGGGGCCGCGGGCGGCTATCTGGGGCTGGTCGAGGCGATCCGGCAGGTGACCGGTCAGGCCGAGGGCACACAGGTGGCCAACGCCCGGCGGGCCTTGGTCTCGGGCTTTGGTATGATCAACTATGACCGGGGCGTCTGTTCTGCCGCGGCGATCATCGAAGGGGGCGCGCCATGACTGACCCACTGACCCCGCCCCGAAAGAAGAACCCGCAAAAGCGCAGCAGGGTGCCGACGCTGCCGCCCGCGCAGCGGTCGCGCGCGGCCCTCGGCCTTGCCATCGCCGCCGGGCGCGGCACCTTCGCCTTGCAACACTGCGCCGATTGTGGGGCGGTGCAATACCCCCCGCGCGATGCCTGCTGCAAATGCCTGTCCGTCGCGCTGGATTGGCGCGAGACGGACCGCGCGGGCGAGGTCTTGGCCGAAACCACGATCCGCGTCTCGCCCGACCCGTATTTTCGCGAGCGGCTGCCCTGGCGCATCGGCACGGTGCAACTGGCCGCGGGGCCGGTGGCGGTGTGCCATTTGCATGGCGAAGTCGGGCGCGGTGATGCGGTGCGGCTGGCGTTGAAACTGGACCGGGCCGGGCAGGGGGTCATGGTGGCCCTGCCGCGAGAGGGAAGCGAATTGATGCAAGACGATCCAATGCTGCGCGAAATGTCGAGCGATCCGAAACATCGGCGGGTGTTGATCACCGATGCCCGTTCGCCCTTGGCCCTGGCGCTGGCCCAAGCGCTTTTGAGCGCTGGCGCGGCGGAGATATTCCTGGGCGAGCCGGAACATTGGCGCCGGTGGGAAGGCCGCGCGGCCTTCGAGGGGATGGAGAGCGTCAGCCTCATGCCGCTTGATGTCACCGATGGGGCCTCCGTCTCGCGCCTCGCGGCAGAGATCGGTGGCAAGGTCGACATCCTGATCAACACCGCCCAATTCATCCGCCCCGGCGGGGTGCTGGGCAGTGACACGATCTTTGCCCGCGAGGGGATGGAGACCAATGTGCTGGGCCTGATGCGATTGGCGCAGGGCTTTGGCCCCGCGATGGCCGCGCGCACGGCAGATGGGGTGAACTCGGCGGTGGCTTGGGTCAATCTCTTGTCGGTCGGGGCCTTGGCACCCGAGGCGGGTTTCGGCGGTTTCGATGCCTCACAAGCGGCGGCGCGGTCGCTCAGCCAGACGATGCGGGCGGAATTTGCCGGATCGGGGCTGCGGGTGATGAATGTCTACACCGGCCCCGTTGATGACGAATGGCACCAACCTCTGCCGCCGCCCAAAGTCGCCCCCGCGCGCTGGCGCGGACAGTGGTTCGCGGGCTGGTCGATGGGTTGGAAGAGGTAGCCTGCGGTGACGTGGCCAAAGATGCGCTGGCCCGCTGGCTGGACGATCCGGCCTTGATGGAACGCGAAACGCGGGGGGCGGCGCATGAGCGATGCAATTACGACACTGGCCGAAGCACTGGCAAGCGGTGCGGCAAAGGTCGTCGATCTGACCCATCGGCTCGACCCGGACTTCCCGGTCATCGTCCTGCCGCCAGAGTTCGGCCAATGTGCGCGGTTCCGGATGGAGGAGGTTTCGGCCTATGATCACCGTGGACCGGCGTGGAAGTGGCATAACCTCACGCTGAACGAACACACCGGCACCCATTTCGATGCGCCCATTCACTGGGTCTCGGGCAAGGACGTGGCCCATGGCGCGGTGGATGAAATCCCGCCCGAAGCCTTCATCGGCCCTGTCGTGGTGGTCGACTGCTCGGCGGGGGCGGCGCAGAACGACGACTTTGAGCTGACGCCCGAGATCATCCGCGATTGGGAGGCCCAGCACGGGCCGATCCCCGCCGACGTTTGGGTGTTGATGCGCACCGATTGGTCGAAACGCAGCGGCGCGGATTACCTCAACATGCGCGAAGATGGCGCCCATTCGCCCGGCCCCACCCCCGCCGCCATCGAACTGCTGCTAGAGCGCGGCATTCGCGGCTTTGGCACGGAAACGGTCGGCACCGACGCGGGGCAGGGGATGCATTACGACCCGCCCTTCCCGGCGCATTACCTGCTGCATGGGGCGGGGAAATATGGGCTGCAATGCCTGTGCAACCTCGACCAACTGCCGCCCACCGGGGCCATGCTGATCGCACCGCCGCTTAAGATCAAAGGCGGCACCGGCAGCCCCTTGCGGGTACTGGCGCTGATACCGGGAGAAAGAGTATGACCGAATACACCGCCGTCATCACCGGGGCAGCAAGGGCATCGGCGCCGATCTGGCGCAGCGCCTGCTGGAACGCGGCTATCGCGTGATCTCGATCGCCCGAGGCAAGTCGGAATGGGAGGCGGAAGGCTGCGAGCATATCGAAGCCGACCTGCTCGACCCCGCCTCCGTCGCCGCCGTTGCTACGGATATCGCCGCGCGCCATGAGGTGACCCATCTGGTGCATAACGCGGGGCTGATCTGGCCCAATCTGGTTGAGGAGGCCAAGCCCGAAGACATCACCGGCCTTGCCCAACTGCACCTCGGTTCGGCCCTGACACTGCTGCAAGCCTTCCTGCCCGCGATGAAAGAAGGCGGCTTTGGCCGGGTGATGTTCAACGCCTCTCGCGCCGCCTTGGGTGCGCCGACGCGTACGGCCTATTCAGCCTCTAAAGCGGGGATGATCGGCATGGCGCGCACTTGGGCGCTGGAGCTTGCGCCGCATGGCATCACCGTCAATGTGGTGGCCCCCGGCCCGGTGCAGACGGATAACTTTTGGGGCATCATCCCGAAAGAAAGCGAACGCGAAGCGGCGCTGGCCAAGCGCATCCCCGTGGGGCGGTTGGGGCAGGTGGAGGACGTGACCAACGCCTTCCTCTTCTTCTGCGATCCGGCCAATAGTTTCGTCACCGGCCAGACGCTCTTCGTCTGCGGCGGGTCGAGCATCGGGACGCTGACGCTCTGACCCCTCAAGCTTAACCCTTGCGGAAATGTTGCACCAATTCAGGGACATAGGCATCGCCCGCGCCCTTTTCGACGACTTGGGATAGGGCGCGATAGACCCCATCGGCAATCTCGACCTGCGCGCCCGCTTGGGCGGACATCTGGCGGTAATAGTCGAAATCCTTCAGCGCATTGCTGATCGCGAAGGGCAGCGCCTCGCGGTCGCCGCTGGTGATGAAGGGCGACAGCCGATCAAGCGCGACACTGGCACCGCCGCCGCCCGCCAAGACATCCACGAAACTCTGCGGATCGATCCCCGCATCTGCCGATTGCGCAGCCGCCTCGGCCAGCAGGGACATGAAGCCGACCGAGACATAGTTGTGCAGCAGTTTCAGCCGATGGCCCGCGCTGACCGCGCCCACATGTTTGACCTCTTCGGTGAAGGCGGCGAGCACCGGAGAGACCTTTTCGACCGTGGCCGCGTCACCGCCGACGAGCAGGTTCAGCTTGCCCTCATGGGCAAACTGCGCGGTGCGGGTCATCGGCGCATCGACAAAATCGCCCCCCGCCGCCTTGACCGCCTCGGCCATCTTCAACGTCGAGGCGGGCAGGGAGGTCGAGCAATCGACGACCACAGCACCCGGCTTCAACCCCACGATGACGCCGCCCTCTCCGGTCAGGATCCCTTCGACCTGCGGCGAGCCGGTAACGCAGAGGATGATCACGTCGGATGCGGCCGCCAGATCGCTCAGACTGTCAAAGGCGGTGGCCCCCAGCCCGTCCAACTCATCGGTCGGCTGGTTGCCGGGGTGGTCGAAATAGCCAAGCGCAAAACCCCCGCGCCGCATCACGTTGCGGGCAATTCCGTGGCCCATCAGGCCGACACCGATCATACCGATTTTCATGGATTTTCCTTCGCTTGCCACCGCCACACTTGCGGCGGTTCCCTTGGGGAAAGTTCTAGCGATCCGCCCGGCACGGTGCAACGCGGCAGGGCCGGATTTTCTTGGTCAAACAGGGCTTTGTATATTTGAAACCGACAATTCGATTGATAGGAATGGCGCATTAATGGAATGAGGCTGAAATGACTTTGACCCGCGACCCCCACCAGATTGCCGAAACGCTTTACCACGGGCAGTTCTGCCCGATGTTCATCGACGGTCAGGACGTGCCCGCGTACTCCGGCGCGGTGATCGAGGTGAAAGATCCCGCCTCTGGCCGCAAGCTGGCGGAAGTGCCGCGCGGCGGGGCGCGGGATGTCGATCTGGCCGTGGATGCCGCGCGCCGGGCCTTCGAAGGCGTCTGGTCCACCTTCACCCCCTACGACCGGCAGGAGGTGCTGTTGCGCATCGCCGATGTGATGGAGCGAGATTGGGAGAAGCTCTGTGTCTCCGACACCGCCGACATGGGGCTGCCGCTGGCACGGACGCTCGGGAATAAGCGGCGGGTGATCGGGATGCTGCGCTTCTACGCAGGTCAGGCGGTGGCGCTGCATGGTGACGTGATCGAAAACTCGATCTCGCAGTCTATGCTGTCCTTCACCACCCGCGAGCCGGTCGGCGTGGTGGGCGCGATCATCCCGTGGAACGCCCCGACCGCCGCCTCGATCTGGAAAATCGCCCCGGCGCTGGCCACCGGCTGCACCGTGGTTCTGAAACCCTCCGAAGATGCGCCGCTGACGCCCTTGATGATCGCGCGGCTAATGCAAGAGGCGGGCGTGCCAGATGGCGTGGTCAATGTGGTCACCGGCACGGGCCGCGAGGCCGGGGCGCGGCTGGCCGAGCATCCGGACGTGAACAAGGTGGTCTTCACCGGCTCGACCGCGACCGGCAAGACCATCGCCCGGGCCGGGGTGGAGAACCTCAAGCGGATCACGTTGGAACTTGGGGGCAAGTCGCCGCTGATCATCTGCAAGGATGCCGACCTCGACAAGGCGGTGCCGGTGGCGGCGATGGCGGTCTATGCGCATTCGGGCCAGATCTGCATCGCGGGCTCGCGGCTCTTCGTGGCGCGGGAGATTCAGGATGAGTTTATCGAGAAGCTCACCGCCTTCGCGCGGGGGCTGAGGATCGGGCATGGCCTTGACGAAGGCACCGATCTCGGCCCGCTCATCAATGCCGTGCAGACCGAGAAGGTCGAAGACTATATCGCCAAGGGCGAGGCCGAGGGCGCGCGGCTGGTCACCGGCGGTGGTCGGCCCGAGGGGGCGGGCTACGCGGGCGGCAACTTCCTCGAACCGGTGATCTTTGCCGATGTGAAAGACGAGATGACCATCGCGCGGGAGGAGATTTTCGGCCCCGTGATCTCGGTCCTGCCCTTCGACACGATGGAGGAGGTCGTGACCCGCGCCAATGCCACGCCCTACGGGCTGGCGGCGGGATCTTCACCCGCGATCTCGGGGTGGCGCATCGGTCGGTGAAGAAGCTGAAGGCCGGATCGGTCTGGGTGAACATGTACCACGCGATCGACCCGGCGGTGCCCTTTGGCGGGCTGAAGATGTCGGGCTACGGCAAGGAGGGTGGCGTGGAGCACCTGCAGGCGTATCTGGATACCAAGGCGGTTTGGATTCAGACGGAGTGATTGAACGCTGAGGGCAGCGCCGGCCCGCGGGGTGGTGCTGCCCGGCTTTTAGCCGGGCGGAACCTAGTTAGAAGCCGCTGATGCTCGGTAGCCAAGTGCTCAAAGCTGGCACAAACGTCAGCAACATCAACACGACGAAATTCGCCAAAAAGAACGGCGGCATCTCGCGGATCAGTGCGGCGGGCTTCAGGTTCACCGCCGAGGAGACCACGAAGATCAGGCTCCCCACCGGCGGCGTCGTCAGCCCCAGCGTCAGATTCACGATCACCACGATGGCAAAATGATCCGGCGCGATGCCGAGCGCGTGACTGATCGGCGCGAGGATCGGGACGAGGATCATCACCCCCGGCAGCGGATCCATGAAGAGGCCGAAGAGCAGCAACAGCACATTGACCGCCAAGAGAAACAGGATCGGCGAAAGCTCCCACGCGATGATCGTCTCGGCCAGAAACTGCGGCACGCCTTCGATCACCAAGACCCATGCGAAAGCCCGCGCGGCCCCAAGGATCAGCAACACCGCGGATGAGATCAGCGCCGCGCGTAGGATCAACCCCGGCAAATCGCGCAGGCGCAAAGCGCGGTAGACGAAGAACCCGCAAAACAGCGCATAGAACACGGCGATGACCGACGCTTCGGTCGGGGTGAAAATGCCACCCCGGATACCGCCAACGATCAGCACGATCAGCCCAAGCGCGGGCAGCGCCATCAGGCTGTTGCGCCACATCTGCGCACGCTCGGGCCGGGCCTCATCGCTGCGGTAATCGCGTTTCCAACTGACCCAACCGTTGGCCGCAAGGCTCCCTCCGGCGAGCAGCAGCCCCGGAATGACACCCGCCATGAACAGGGACCCGACCGAGACTTCCTGATCCTGCAAGGCATAGATAATCATCACGATCGAAGGCGGGATGATCGGCCCCACCACGGCGGAAGAGATCGTTAACGCCCCGGCGTAGGAGCGGTCGTAGCCGCCTTTCTCCATCATGCGGATCATCATCGCGCCGGGGCCCGCCGCATCGGCCAGGGCCGAGCCGGAGATGCCTGCGAACATGGTCGAAGAGATCACATTGGCATAGCCCAGCCCCCCGCGCAGATGGCCCACGAATTGCGCCGCGAAACGCAAAAGCGTGTGGGTGATCGCCCCGCCGGTCATGATCTCGGCGGCGAGGATGAAGAAGGGCACGGCCAGCAGTGGAAAACTGTCGAGGCCCGAGAACATCTCCTTCACCACCACGATCTGCGGGTAGGAACTGCCCAGACCGATGGCGGCAAAGACGGAAATGGCCATGGCAAAGGCGACGGGCAGCCCCAGCACCATGAGCACGAAAAGCGAGATGAAGAGGATCTCAGCCATTGGCGGCTCCCGGCATGTTTTCGGTCTGACCTTCGGGCTGGTGATAGCGGCCCGCCATGATGAAGGGCCGTGCGATCAGCAACAGATGTACGATCAGCAGCGTGAATCCGACCGGCATGGCGGCATAGACATAGCGGAACGACAGGCGCATCGCCGGGGTCATCTGATACTGTGCGCGCTGCATATAGTCCCAGCCGACTTTGACCATGAAGGCAAAGAAGAACAGCAAAATCAAAATGATGACCCCGCGCAGGATGCGCTGCATCCGCGTGTTCATCACATCATGCAGATTGGTGATGGCCACATGGCCGCCCTGCCGCAGGGCAAGGCCAGCCCCCAGAAAGGCCATCCAAATCATCAGGTAACGGGCGGATTCATCGGACCACGACAGCGAATGGTTGGTGCTGAACCGCAGGGCGACATTGGCCCCCACGACCAAGACCATCCCCGTCAAACAGGCGATCACCACGGCGGCGTTCACCTTGACGAATAGCTGTTCCAATCTGCGCATGGTTTCCCTCCCGTGCAAAACGGCCGGAAGCACTGCTCCCGGCCGTCCGTCTTTCCGTCGCGGCGCTTACTCGGTCGCGGCGATCTGGTCGATCAGCTCTTTGCCGTAGGTCTCGTAGTACCCCTCATAGGCGCTCTCGATGGAGGCGCGGAAAGCGGCCTTCTGCTCTTCGCTCAGTTCGTTCACTTCCATGCCGCGCTCTTTCAGCGTCTCGACACCGCTTTGCTCCACGTCATCGACGAAGGCGCGCATGGCGGAGACGGCCTCGGTCGCGCCTTTCTCGAAGGCGGCTTTGTCTTCATCAGACAGACCCTCCCAGAAGGGTTTGGAGACCAGCAGCATGGCGGGCGAATAGACGTGGCCCGAGAGGGTCAGGTACTTCTGCACCTCGTCGAGCTTCACGGAGACGATCACCGAGAGCGGATTTTCTTGCCCGTCGATGGTGCCCTGTTGCAGCGAGCTGATCACCTCGGGCCAGGCCATCGGCGTGGGGGCGGCACCAGCGGCGTTGAAGGCTTCGAGGTGCACCGGGTTTTCCATGGTGCGCAGCTTCATGCCCGCGATGTCTTCGGGTGTCTCAATGGCGTTGCGGTTGTTGGTGATGTGGCGGAAACCCTGTTCGCCCCAAGCCAAGGCCACCATGCCCGCGCCGTCGAACTCAGCCAAGATGTCCTGACCGATCGGCCCGTCAAGCACGCGGCGCGCGTGGTCGAGGCTGCGGAACAGGAAGGGGATGTCGGTCACACCGGTGGCGGGGACGAAGTTGCTCAGCGTGCCGGTGGAGACGATGGTCGCCTCGACGGTGCCCAGTTGCAGGCCTTCGACGACCTCGCGCTCACCGCCCAGACCGGAGGAGGGGAAATGGCGGAAGCTGAACTTGCCGTCGGTCTCGGCCTCGACGACCTTTTGCCACTTCTGCGCCGCGACGCCGTAGTGGCTGTCGGGGCAAGGGCGTAGCCGATCTTGACTTCGGTCTCGGCGCTCAGGGCTCCTCCGGTGAGCGCGCCCAAAGTGGCGAAAATTGCGGTGGGCTTGGTGATTTTGAACATTTTGTATCCTCCAGCGATCTTATTAACAAGGTCACGAAAACTGCTAGCGGCGGATGTTCAGAATGGCAATGGGGGTGGGGCGCTTTGTGGACAATGAATCCACAGCAAAGCGCCGCTAAATTTCCGTGACGATATGATCGGGCGCGATGCCCGAGCTTTGGATCGCCGCAGCAACCTCCAACCCCAAGAGGGAGCCGTGGCCGGTGACCAGTGCCGTGGCGAAACCCGCCTGCGCGCCGCCGAGGATGTCGGTGTGCAGCGTGTCGCCGACCATCAGCACGCGCGCCGGATCGACGGGCTTTGCCCGAGCGAGGGCCAGATCGAAGATATCGGGGAAGGGCTTGCCGCAGAAATGCACCGCCACACCGGTCGCGTCGATCAGACGATGCGCGAACCAGCCGGGTTCGAGCGAAAGACCATCCTCACGCGGGGCGACGAGATCGGGGTTGCCGACGAAGACGGGCCGGGGCTGGCGTTTCAGACTGGCCTCCAACAGGGCCTGCCGCGCCTCAGTCCACCCATCCGCCCCGACGAGGAGGAACCCTTCGGCCCGGTCATAGACTGCCGGATCATCCGCCAGAACGGTCGCGCCGAGGTCGGCGATCTCTCCCATGTCCTTATCGGGATTCAGCATCACGCCCCATCGGCGCGCGGGCTCTTCGGCGACGCGGTGCAGCAGCGCCTCGCGGCTGGTGACCACCTCGTCGGCTGCGAAATCAAAGCCAAGCCGCGCGTAGCGGTCCATCATATGCCCCTTGGGATAGGCGGCGGAGTTGCTGACGACCATGACCGATTTGCCCATCTCGCGCAGAGCGGCGATGGTCTGCGCGGCCCCCGTGATCGCGGTTTCGCCGACGTTCAGCACGCCATAGGCGTCGAACAGGATCAACTCATAGGGCGCGACGATATCGAGGAAACGGGCGGCCTCCGCCCCATGGCCAAGCTTGTCGCAGGCGGGCAGGCGGGGGCGCAGGCGCTGGTATTCGGCCAGCGCCTGCGCAGAGTCTATGGCGAGACTCACAGGATGCGGCGGCGCAGGAAGGCCGAGATCACCTCACCGATGATCACCAACACGATGATCGCGATGAGGATCGTGGCGACCTCGGGCCAGTTGAAGGTGTCGATGGCACCTTGCAGGATGATCCCGATGCCGCCCGCGCCGACGAGGCCCAGAACGGTTGATTCGCGCAGGTTGATGTCCCACCGCAGGATCGAGACAGCCCAGAAGGTCGGCATGACCTGCGGCACGATGGCATAGGCGATGACCTTGAAGCGTGATGCGCCGGTGGCCTCCAGAGCCTCCACGGGGCGGCGGTCGATCTCCTCGATCGCCTCGCCCAGAAGCTTGCCGATGAAGCCAATGGAGCGGAACATGATCGCGAGGATCCCCGCCACTACGCCGGGGCCGAAGATCGCCACGAAGAGAAGCGCCCAGATGATCGTGTTCACCGACCGCGAGGTCACGAGAATGAGCCGCCCGAGCCAGAGCGTGGCCCGATTGGGCGTGGTGTTTTGGGCCGCGATATAGGCCACCGGCAGTGACAGCAGCACCGCAAAGGTGGTCGCGAAAGTGGCGATGTTCACCGTGTCCCAAAGCACCTTGAGGATGGTGTCGAGGTTGCTGGGGTCGGGCGGATACATGCGACCGAAAAGGTCGCCAATCTGCTCGGGCGCGCCCCAGACCCAGGCCCAAATGACCTCGATCGAAGTGAGCGCCCATGCGATGGCGAGGGCGCAGCCCAGAAGCACGCCGTAGCGCGTGAGGCGTTGGCGCAGGGTGAAACGGGTCCAGTCGTCGCGGCCGAATTTCTCTGCAATCGTCGTCATTGGATGCGCTTTCTGATCACGCCGCTGACGGCTTCGGAAACAAGGATGACACCGACGATGACCATAGTGATCGCCAGCGCGAAGTCATAGTCGTAGCGGCCAAAGGCATTGGCGAGCGTCGCCCCGATGCCGCCCGCGCCGACGATGCCCACCACCGCTGAGGCGCGCAGGTTGCTGTCGAGCTGATAGATCGTGAGACCGATTTGCCGCGGCATGATCTGGGGAAAGATCGCGTAGACGAGGGTCGAGAAATAGGGCGCACCGGCGGCCCGCATTGCCTCCACCTGACCGAAGTCGATCTCCTCGATCCGTTCGGCCAGCATCTTGGCGACGAAGCCGATGGAATAGACGATCAGCGTCAGCACACCCGCAAAGGGGCCAAAGCCCACGGCCTTGACGAAGAGGATCGCCACGATCACCGGGTGAAAGCTGCGCGCCACGATGATGATGGCGCGGCCAAGGTAGAAGATCGGCTTGGGTGCCACGTTGCGCGCGGACATGAAAGCGATGGGGATCGACAAAAGCACGCCGCCCGCGGTGGCGAGGATGGCGATCTTGAGGCTCTCAAGAAAACCGTCGATCAACAGGCCCGAGCGTTCGAAACTGGGCGGGAAGGCCCCGCCGAAGATGCGCCCGGCGCGCCCCAGCCCTTCGGCGACGCGGTTCCAGTCAATCGGCATGGTCAGACCGACCCAACCGAAATAGGCCACCGCGCCCAAGATCACCGCCCACCGCAGCACCGGGTTGGCGATGAAGGGTGGTTTTTTCCAACTGTCCCGCGGCGCGCTCATGCCGCGGCCCCATCTTTGGCGCGGTCCGCATGGGGGCTGCCCGCGTAGATCTGATCCATCGCCGCTTGGTCGAGCTTGCTCGGCTTGTCGTCGAAGATGATCCGGCCATAGCGCATGCCGACGATACGGTCGGTGTATTCCTTGGCCTCGGTCACGTTGTGGATGTTGATCAGCACCGGCAGTTTCAGCTCCCCGGCCAGATCGCGCAGCAGGCCCATGATCTGCTCTGACGTTTTGGGGTCGAGCGAGGCGGTCGGCTCATCCGCCAGCAGAATGTCCGGGTCTTGCATCAGCGCGCGGACCACGCCGACGCGCTGGCGTTCACCGCCCGAAAGCTGGTCGGCGCGGGTGTTGGCATATTGCGCGATGCCGACACGCTCCATCAGCTCATAGGCGCGGCGGATGTCGGCTTTGGGATAGCGGCGGGTCACGGCGGACCATGTCGAGATGTAGCCCAAGCGACCGGACTGGACGTTCTCCATCACCGTGAGGCGGTCGACGAGGTTGAAGCCCTGAAACACCATGCCGATCTTGCGCCGCGCGGCGCGCAGGTTTTTGCCGCGCAGGTTGGTCAGTTCGGTGCCGTTGAGCATGATCGACCCCGAGGTCGGCTCCACCAGTCGGTTGATGCAGCGCAGCAGCGTCGATTTGCCCGCGCCGGAGGAACCGATGATCGAAACGACGCTTTCGCCCTCGATCGTCAGGTCGAGGTTCTTCAGCACCGGATCACCGCTGCCATAGCGTTTCACGAGGTCGGAGATTTTCAGCATTTAATGTACCTTAAACGTGGGGCCGACCGCTTGGTCGGCCCCCGGTGTTGAACGATTATTCAGCCGCGAGGCCCTGCGGCGTGTACTCGACGCCGTTCGCCTTCTGGATCTGACGGATCACCGCCCACTGGTCCTTGTAGGTGATCGGGACGAACTTGCTCACGCCCGCGAATTCCTCACCCAGGGCTGTGCCTTCGAAGTCGAAGGAGAAGAAGGCTTCCTTGATCTTTTCCTTCAGCTCGGGCGCGAGGTCATGCGCGACACCGTAGGAGGTTGTCGGGAAGGGATCGCTTTCCCAGACGATGCGCACGTCCTCGGGGTCGTAGAGACCACGCTCGGCCATACGGTCGACCACTTCGGAGGCCACCGGGGCCGCGTCATAGTCACCCGCGACGACGCCCAGCATGGACTGGTCGTGGCTGCCCGAATAGGTCACTTCGTAATCCTCACCCGGCACGACGCCCAGATCGGGGAAGAGCGCGCGCGGCGCTTGGTTGCCGGAGTTCGAGGTCGGCGAGGTATGCGCGATGCGCTTGCCGGCCAGATCCTTCATCTCCTTGATGTCGCTGTCGGCCTGTGTGTAGACCTGCAGCTTGTAGCCGAACTGACCGTCCTCGGCACCCATGATGGCAAAGGGCTCAACGCCTGCGAGGTTCACGGCAAAGGGCGTGGGACCGGTGGAGAAACCGGCGATATGCAGGCGGCCCGAACGCATCGCCTCGACCTCGGCGGAGTTCGACTGCACGGCGAAGAACTGCACGTCCTTGCCGGTCACGTCCTCAAGGTGCGCGATGAAGGGGTCCAGATGTCCTCGTAGATCGCCGGGTCTTCGACGGGGGTATAGGCGAAGACCAGCGTCGACGGGTCTTTCAGCATATCGGGATCGGTCGGCGCATCGGCGACCAGATCGCCATCGGCGTCGCAGAACATCTTGTCCAAGGCGCCGCGCTCGCAATCCTCTTGCGCGAAGGCAAGGCTGCCCGTCAGTGTGAAGGCCGCGGTGAGACCTGCGGCGAATAGGTATTTATGAGACATTGCGTTCTCCTCCCTGAGAATCCGCGCATCTGGCGCGAAATACAATAATGCGCAGATACGAACATCGAACAGTTTCGTTTGCAAGCTGTTCCGGCGCGTCGGCGGACAAAATTGTCTCAAAGCTGTAACATCTCCCACCGCAAAGCGAGGAAGGCCAGTGCGCGGTTTAACCAGTCGAAACGGGGGCTTCAGAGATCGAGTTCGATCTTGCGCACCCGGTCGCGCAGCAGGGTTTTGGAAACGGTCAGCAAATGCTGCTCCATCGCAGCGGCAGCGCCAAGCGTATCGCGCCGGGCGATGGCGTCGTTCAGGGTCATGTGCTGCTCGCCCAGAACCTGTAGCGTTTCGGGGGCGTGATAGGTGCGGCGGCGCGAGGTCCATGCCACTTCGCGGCGCACCGCGCGGATGGATTCGTAGACCGTAAGGAACAGCGGATTCCGCGCCATCTCGGCGATCTTGTAGTGGAACATGTCATCCGCCGCCTCATAGGCGTCCGGGTCGCTGAGGTTCAGCGTGGCGCGCATCAACTGATCCAACCGCTCGATCTCTTGCGGGCGGGCGCGGTCGGCGGCGAGGGCGGCAAGGGCAGGCTCAACCTCTAGCCGCACTTCCATCACGTCGCTTGGCGTGACCTGTCGTGCAAGGTGGCGCAGGCTGTCGGCATTGGTCGCGGGCGGCGGTGTGGCGAATGTGCCTTGGCCGTGGCGGCGGTAGATCGTGCCGTCCTCTTGCAACAGGCCAAGCGCCAGCCGCAGCCGCGCCCGGCTCACGCTGAAATGCTCGGCCAGCGCCCGTTCGGGCGGCATCCGCCCGTCGTTCAGGATGTCCCCCTGGCGGATCGCTCCGCGCAGCCGCTCGGCCAATTCATCTTCACTTGGGGCGGACTGGGGGGTCTGTGTCATGAGTTGGAAAACGCTTCAAATAAATCAATGAACATACGCAGAGAGGTTACCATTAGGAAAATTCCAAAGGCAAACCGAAGCGCCCGGCGCGGGATGCTATGGGCTAGTTTCACACCTACATGGGCAAAGCTGGAAGTGAGCGGAATGATGATGGCCGCCGCCGCAAGGTTCACATAGCCTAGCGAGAAGGGCGGCAGCCCCTCGGCCCCGAGGCCGGTGAGCGCATAGACCACCGCACCGGGCAGGCCGATGATGAAACCGATCGCGGCAGAGGTGCCCACGGCGCGGCGGATGTCGTAGCCCAGAAAGTTCAACAACGGCACGCCAATGGTGCCGCCCCGATGCCCATCATCGCCGACAGCCCGCCGGTGACGACGCCGAGAATCGCCCAGATCGGTTTGGCAAAGCCGCGCGGCGTGGGGTCGTCCTTGGTTTTGCGAAAGATCATATCGAGGGCAACGAGTGCGGCCACGGTGGCAAAGACGCCGACAAGGATCAGCCCCGAGACATAGCCCCCCAGAAGCGCGCCGATCACGACGCCGATCAGCAGCGACGGCGCCCAGAGTTTCAAAAGGTCCATATCAATCGCGCCGCGTTTGAAGTGACCATAGCCCGAGGACAGCGAGGTAAAGACGATTGTCGCAAGCGAGGTGCCCACCGCCACCTGCATGGTGATCGCCGGGTCCATCCCCGCCGTCGACAGCGCAAGATAAAGCGCGGGCACGATCACGATGCCGCCGCCCACACCAAGCAGCCCCGCAAGGATGCCGCCAAAGACCCCGGCGGAAACCGCAATGGCGAGAAGGGGCAGAAGCTGGCTGAAATCGAGCGCGTTCATATGGTTAATCTTTCTTTGTCTCTAAATCTGTCGCCAGCGACCGGCTGGGCTTGCCCGCCGCCTTGCGGGCCTCTTCGGCGCGGGTGATCGCCGCATCAATCGGCGCGCGGTCCGAGGTGCCCGAGAAATTGTCGAGGCTCGGCATCGCTTCGGCCACATGGAGATAGCGCTCTCCGGCGACGTCGAACAGCCGGTCAAGTTCGCTCAGCGGATCGCCATGATCATCGACGCGCAGGTCGAGATAAGCGTGGTCCTGTCCGCGGTGGATCACCAGCCCCGCCGCTTGACGCCCGCGCATGTCGCCGCCCGCCTCTTCGCCCGCGCGCATGGCGGCGAGCAGACGTTCGGCCATCGGCAGGTCATGGCGCGCGGCGTAGGTCTCGAACGTGGCCTCCACCACCTCCGGCCCGGTCAGCATATTGCCCGCGACGGAGTGAATGGTCCCCACACGGTGCCCGGCCCAATCGACACAGCCCGCGCCGGTATGCGCGGCGAAGTTTCCTTGGGCATCGAGCATGTGACACTGGCGGATGTCGCGCCCCGCATCGCGGGCGGCGAATTCCTTCAGCAGTGCTTCGGCGGGGTCGCCGCTTTCCAGCATGCGCCGGCCTTCGGTCCCCCAGAGCGGGTTGACGAAAGCCTGTGTGGCCACGGCGACGCGCCGCCCGATGTAGGGCACGGCGGCACCGCAGGCGAAAAAACGGCTGGCCACGGCGATGCCAATCTCTTGGCTGTCCGGATCACGGGCAATGATGGAATAGGTCATGGGTCAGCGTCCTACGGCATAGGCCTGCATCAGGCGGGGGGTCGCGGCGGCGTGAAGGCTGCCATCAGGGTTGCGCAGCGCAGCGGTCATTCGGCCCACCGACCATGGCTCGGCCACGGTAACGATATGCCCCCGGGCGCGCAGCGCGTCGATCACTGCGGGGCCGACATTGGGTTCGATCATCATCTCGCCGGGCAGGGCTTGGCGGGGGAAGAAACTGCTTTGGAAGTGCAGCGTGTGGAACAGCGGTGCGTCCATCCCCTCTTGCAGGTCGAGGCCGTGGTGCACGAAACGCAGGAACCAGATCAGCTGCCATTGGTCCTGCTGGTCGCCGCCCGGCGTGCCAAAGACCAACTGCCGCCCATCGGCATGTTCGGCAAAAGAGGGGGTCAGCGTGGTGCGCGGACGCCGTCCGGGGGCGAGGGAGGTGGGCAAACCCCGCTCAAGCCAGAACATCTGCGCGCGGGAGTTCAGTGGAAAGCCAAGCCCCGGCACCACCGGATTGCTCTGCAACCACCCGCCCGAGGGCGTGGCCGAGACCATATTGCCCCACCGGTCGATCACATCGAGATGCACGGTATCGCCGCGTTTCTCGGTCAAATGCGCCATCGTCGGCTCTTGCGGGGCTGCGTTCTGAACGCCGAAATCACGGGCCGCGCGTTCGATATAGCGCTCGGCCAGATGCTCCAGCCCCGCGATCACGCCGGGGCGCTGCTCAAGCGATGCCTTGCCGTTCACCAGCTTCGCGCGTTCCGCGTTATAGGCATCAGAAAGCAGTTCTTCCATCGGGATGATGCTCTGCTCGGGGTCGCCGTAATAGGCCTCGCGGTCGGCATAGGCGAGTTTCATCGCCTCGATCACCGTATGGGTAAAGGAGGCGCCCATCGGGTCCATCGCGGCAAGATCGAAATGTTTGAGGATGGCGAGGGTCTGCAAGAACACCGGGCCTTGCGACCAAGCGTGGGTCTTATGCACCGTCCAGCCGTGGTATTCGTAGGTCAGCGTGTCTTCGTAGCTGGCCTGCCATTTGGCCATGTCCTCGCGCGCCAGAAGGGCGCTGTTCTTTTGCTCGGACACGTCATGCACGCAGGCATCTTCGAGATAGTCGAAAATCGCATCTGCCACGAAACCTTCGGACCAGATTTTGCGCGCCGCTTCGATCTGTGCGCTGCGGTCTTCGCTTGTGGCTTCGGCCTCGCTGACCAAACGCTCATAGGTCGCGGCCAGATCGGGGTTCTTGAAGTTGGCGTTCGGCTCAGGCGCCGCACCGCCGGGCGTCCAGACCGCGGCGGAGCTGGGCCATTCGGCGGCGAAATATTCGGCCAGCCCCTTGATGGTGTTCGACACGCGCGGCAGCACCGGATGCCCGTCGCGGGCATAGTCGATCGCCGGTTGCATCACCTCGCGCAGACCCATCGTGCCATGGTCGCGCAGCATCAGCATCCAGCCGTCGAATGCCCCCGGCACCACGGTAGAGAGAAGACCCGAACCGGGGATCAACTTGAGACCCAGAGCCTCGAAATGCTCCAGCTTGGCGGCGGCGGGGCTGACCCCTTGGGCGCAGACAACCTTGGTCGTCTGTTTCTCCGCGTCGTGAAAGATGATCGGCAGGTCGCCCGCCGGGCCGTTCAAATGCGGCTCGACCACTTGCAGGACAAAGCCCGCGGCGACAGCGGCGTCAAAGGCGTTGCCACCTTTTTCAAGGATGCCGAACCCCACGGTCGAGGCGATCCAATGGGTCGAAGTGGTGACACCAAAGGAGCCGCGGATCTCGGGGCGGGTGGTGAAGGGGGTCATGTCGTCTCCGGTCAGTGTTCGCGTGGGTCGAGCGCGTCGCGCAGCCCGTCGCCCAGAAGGTTGAAGCCAAGCACAACCATGAAGATCGCGATGCCGGGCCAAAGCGCCATCCAAGGCGCCTGATTGAGGAAGTTCTTCGCCGTGTTCAGCATCGACCCCCAAGAGGGCGCCGGCGGCTGCTGGCCAAGACCAAGGAAGGAGAGCGACGCCTCGGCGATGATGGCGGTGGCGACGGTCAGCGTGGCCTGCACCAACACGGGCGGCAGCACGTTGGGGAAGATATAGCGGCGCAGGATGCGCGGCGTGCTCAGACCAATGGCGCGGGCGCTTTCAACGTAATCCTCGGCGGCGACGCTCAGCACCTGACCGCGGGTCAGGCGGATGAAGATCGGCGTGGCCGAGATGCCGATGGCGATCATCGCGTTGGTCAGGCTCGGCCCGAGGAAGGCCGCAAGCGCGATGGCGAGGATCAGGAAAGGTGCCGCGAGCAATGCTTCGGTGCAGCGCGAGATCACCGCGTCGGTCCAGCCTCCGAAGTAGCCCGCCACGATGCCCAAAGGCACGCCAAGCCCAAGGGCGATGGCGACCGAGACGACCCCGGCCAGCAGGGAGGCCTGCGCGCCCCAGACCAGACGGCTCAGCACATCGCGGCCCAACTCATCGGTGCCCATCCAATGCGCTGCCGAAGGCCCCTTGCGCACCGCGCCCCAATCGGTGGCGGCGGGGTCGGGGATCGGCAGCAGCGGGGCCAAAAGCGCGATGGCGCAGAAGAAGACCACCAGCACGCCGCCCAGCATGGCGCTGCGATGGGTGCGGAACTTCTTCCAAACCCGGTTTTCCGGGCGGGCGGAGAGGACCGGATCGGCGGTGCTTTCGGCGTCGATGGTGATGGGGGTGGCAGGTTGAGCCATTATTGCTTCCTCAGGCGGGGGTTCAGCAGCACATAGGCGACATCGGCGAGCAGGTTCATGAAGATGAAGCCGACGGCGGTGACGAGGACGATGCCTTGGACCACGGCGTAATCGCGGTTGAACACGGCATCGACCACGAGCTTGCCAAAGCCGGGGATGGTGAAAATCTGTTCGGTCAGCACCGCGCCCGCGATCAGCTCACCAAAGAGCAGGGCGGTCAGCGTGACGATCGGCGTCAGCGCATTGCGAAAGGCGTGTTTCAGGATCACCCGCCGCTCGACCAGACCCTTGGCGCGGGCGGTGCGGACGTAGTCACTGCTCAGGACGCTCAGCATGGCCGACCGGGTGTGGCGCATCAGTGTGGCCGCGAGCGCCGTGCCCAGCACGAAAGCGGGCATGATCATCACGGTGATGGAGCGGATGGGGTCTTCGCTCAGCGGCACATAGCCCGAGGCGGGCAGCAGTTTCCATTTCACCGAGACCAGCAGGATCAGCATGATGCCCAGCCAGAAGTTCGGGATCGACAGGCCCGACAGCGCCACGACATTGGCCACATAATCGGTCACGGTGCCCTTCTTGACGGCAGAGAAGATGCCCGCAGGCACGCCGATCAACAGGGCAAAAATCATTGCCATCGTGGCCAGTTGGATGGTCACGGGCAGTTTCTCTCCGATCAGCTCCAGCACCGGCTGGTTGGTGCGCAGCGAAATGCCCAAGTCACCGGTCAGCGCGTTGCCGATCCAAGTGAAATATTGCACCGGGATCGGGTCGTTCAGGCGGTATTTCTCGCGCAGGAACTCCAGCACCTGCGGGTCGCGTTCTTCGCCGGCCATGGCCAGCACCGGGTCGCCCGGCAGCAGCTTTTGCAGGGTGAAGACAAAGACCGAGATCAGGATGATCGTCGGGATCGCGATCACCAGACGGCGCAGGATGAAGGACAGCATTTTGAAACGTCTCGCTCAGGGGAGGGGCACCGCCGGGACCGGCCCGGCGGTGCGGATGCAGAAGGGTTAGCCTTCTTCTTTTTTCATGCCCGCAAGGCGGATCATGCCATCAGGATAGGGGGTGAAACCGGTGATGTCGGAATCAAGCGCCCAGATCCATGTCTGGTGGTAGAGGTACACGATCGGCATCTCTTCGTTCAGGATCGCGCGGGCAGCGGTATAGCTCTCGCGGCGCACGTCTTGGTCGTTGGACTTGCGCGCCTTGTCGAGCAGCTCATCCACTTCGGGGTTCGAATATTTGGAATCGTTGATCCCGCCCTCGGTGGTCATGAACTGGTGGATGTTGCCATCGGGGTCCACCCGGCCCGACCAGCCGATCTGGCTCGCCTGATAGTCACCCGCCGACTGGTCGGCCAGCAGCGTCGCGAATTCCTTGGAGGTGATCGAGATGTTGATCCCCGCCTCGGCTGCCATGGATTGGACGACCTGCATCAGTTGCAGCGGAATCGTGGTGTTGGGCACCTGTACCTCAAGGTCGATGCCATCGGCAAAGCCCGCTTCGGCCAGCAGTTCCTTGGCTTTTTCCACGTCACGCTCAGGCACGGGATAGTCGGTGCTGTACCAAGGGGAGTTTGGCGGGAAAGGCTGGTTGCCCGCGGCGAAGGCGCCGTTGAAGACGACCTGATTGATCGCCTCGCGGTCGATCGCATAGCTCAGCGCCTGACGCAGACGTTTGTCGTTGCCCCAAGGGTTGTCGCCCTTTTCGCCATTGGCCACGTTGATCGTGATGCCCTGATAGCCGAGCGACACGGCGCTTTCCACGTTGATGCTGTCGTCACCTTCGGCCTGCGCGAGGTCGGTCGCGGCCAGACGCTCAAGCATGTCGATGTCACCTGATTGCAGGTTCGCCAGACGCACGGTGGTGTCGGGGATCGGCAGATAGGTGACGGTGTCGAAGTGGTATTCCTCGGCATCGTAATATTCGGCAAATTTCTCAAGCACGATACGGTCTTGGGCCACACGCTCTTTGAACTGGTAGGGGCCAGAGCAGACCGGGTTCAGGCCAAAGTCATCGCCCGCGGCCTCAGCAGCGGTGGGGGAGACCATCATGCCTGCGCGGTCGGCGAATTGCGCCATCAGCGTGGCATCGGCATCGGCCAGATCAAAGCGGATCTCATGGCTGCCCAGCACTTCGACGCCGGTGATGGAGGAAAGTTCGGACTTGCGGCGCGAAGTCTCCATGTTTTGGCTGCGGTCGATGTTGGCGGCCACGGCCTCGGCATCAAAGGGCGTGCCATCGTGGAAGACCGCATCGTCGCGCAGTTTCATGGTCAGCTGTTTGCCGTCTTCGGAAAAGGACCATTCGGTCGCCAGCTGCGGGATGATTTTGAGGTCGGGTGTGATGTCCACCAGCTTGTCGCAGAGCGACGCGTAGACGATGCGGCCCACGAAGGTGCGCGACTGGTCGGGGTCCAGCACATCGGCGTCCGATTGCAGCGCGATGCGCAGGTCAGCCGCCTGCGCGCCGAGGGTCGTGGCCCCCAGCAATGCAGCGGCAAGTGTCATTTTGGTCAGTGTCATGTCGAACTCTCCTGTCGTTTCAATGAGTCTGGTTCAGCCTGTTATTCTTGGTTTTGGCGGGGGCGGAGCGTGGTCCGGTCCCGCATGGCGTCTTGGTAAAGCGCAAAGCGCGCGGCGGCCCCGGGGGCACGTTCGGGCGCATCGGCAAGGCCGAGGTCCGGCGTGGCGGCGGCGATCTCTTCGAAGTAATGGCAGGCGGCGACATGGCCCTCGCCCGCGCGGGTCTCGCGCAATGAGGGCGGCTCGCTCGCGCAGCGTTCTTTGGCAAAGGGGCAGCGGGTGTGGAAGCGGCAGCCTGCGGGCGGGTTCGCCGGGCTGGGCATCTCACCCTCAAGTGCGGTCTGCGGCGCGCGCGCGCCATGGGCGGCCACCGGAATGGCCGACAAGAGCGCGCGGGTATAGGGGTGGCGCGGATGGTTATAGACCGTGTCGACATCGCCCTGTTCGACGATTTGCCCCAGATACATCACCGCCACACGGTCGCTCATATGGCGGATCACGGCGAGGTCATGGGCGATGATGACCAAGGTGAGCCCCAATTCATCGCGCAGATCGCCAAGCAGGTTGATCACCTGCGCCTGTACCGAAACGTCGAGGGCCGAGACCGGCTCATCCCCGATCACCAGTTTCGGGGCCGAGGCCAGCGCCCGCGCGATCCCGATTCGCTGCCGCTGGCCGCCCGAGAATTCATGCGGGTAGCGTTCGGCATGTTCGGGGCGCAAACCGACCTTGGCCAGCAGTTCGGCCACTTTGCCGCGCCGCTCGGCAGCGGACATCTGGGGGAAATGGGTCTCCAGCGGCTCACCGACCAGCTTGCCGACGCTCATGCGCGGGTTGAGCGATGAGAAGGGGTCTTGAAAGATGAACTGCATGTCCCGGCGCAGGGCGGTCAGATCGCGCCCCGAAAGGCTGCGCACATCCGCCCCGTCGAACTTCACATCGCCCTCGGTCGGCGTCAGCAAGCGCATCAGCAGCCGCGCAAGGGTCGATTTGCCGCAACCGGATTCGCCGACGATGGCAAAGGTCTCGCCCCGGCGCACGTCAAAGGAAACGTCATCGACCGCCTTGACCGTGGCCCCTTTGGCCAATCCGCCGCCCGAGGTTTTGAAATGTTTCTTCAGCCCGCGCGCTGTCAGGATTGTGTCACTCATGCGCTCTGCTCCAGATGTGTCTCCAGCGGGGCGAAATGGCAGGCCACGGCATGCCCCCCCTCCAGCGGCGCAAGCGGCGGCTCCTGCGCGCAGATGGGCTGGGCGAAGGGGCAACGCGTGGCAAAACGGCAGCCTTGGGGCATGTTCTGCGTCGTCGGCACCATGCCCGGCACGGTCGCCAACCGTCCACGCGGACCGCTGAGTTGCGGGATCGAGGACATGAGGCCGATCGTGTAGGGGTGCTGCGGGTCGTTAAAGATGCGTTCCGCAGGGCCGGTTTCGACGATCGTGCCCGCGTACATGACGGCCACGGTATCCGCGATTTCGGCCACCACGCCAAGGTCATGGGTGATCATGATCGTGCCCATATCGGTCTCGGCCTGAAGGTCGCGGATCAATTCGAGGATCTGCGCCTGAATGGTCACGTCGAGGGCGGTCGTCGGCTCATCCGCGATCAAGAGCGCGGGGTCGTTGACCAAGGCCATGGCGATCATCACCCGCTGGCGCATGCCGCCGGAGAGTTGATGCGGGTAGTCGCGCATTCGCTTTTCTGCCGCCGGAATGCCGACCCGCTTGAGGATCGCCAGCGCCTTGTCCTCAGCCTCGGACTTGCTGGCGTCGCTATGGGCCAGCACGGCTTCGGTGATCTGGTCGCCGATGCGGAAGGCGGGGTTGAGCGAGGTCATGGGCTCTTGAAAAATCATTGTCATCCGACTGCCGCGCAGCTTGCGCATGGCAGTGTGGTCGGCGATGTCGAGCTTCTGACCTTCGAAAACCATCTCGCCCGAGCGGATGGTCGCCGCACCGGCCGGCAGCAAGCCCATCATCGCCAGCGAGGTCACGCTTTTCCCACAACCGCTTTCCCCGACGACGCAGAGCGTCTTGCCCGGGTGGACGGTAAAATTCACATGGTTGATCTGGTCGCTCGGCGCGCCGCGAAAGCGCAGGCTGAAGTCGCGCACTTCGAGCAAAACCTTGTCGGGACCGGTGTCGGGGCTGGGCAATGGACCGCTTTCTTGAACCAATATCAGATTGGTCGAGTATGCGGTTGCAACTTTCTTGCTGTCAATCCGGCGATTGCAGTTTTTGAAAAAGCCATTTGAGGTCAGTCTTTTGGCGGGAATTGTGCCTGATATATCGGCGTTGGCGCCTGATTTTTGGGCGATTTGTTGCGGCGGTTGGGTGCGCGGTTGGCGCGGGGTGGCGCTTGGGGAGAGTGCGGAAGGTATTTGAGAAAGGATGAAATGAAGGGGGGTGGCGCGCTTTGGGGGCTATAGCGCTATTGTAGGGCGGGGGATTTGTTGCTTTATCGAGGGGGAGCCATGAACATCGAAAGGGCGGCATCCCCGCATGACCAGCAAACCTAAAACGGCGGAACGCAAGCGCGGGTCCGGGGCGCAATTTGTCTATTCCATCCTGCGCGATGAGATACTCGATCTGACCCTCTTGCCGGGCAGTCCGATTGACGAGATTCGTCTTTCCGAGCGGCTGTCGATGTCGCGCACGCCGATCCGCGAGGCTTTGGTGCGGTTGGCTAGCGAGGGGTTGGTGACCACGCTGCCAAACCGTTCGACCGTGGTGTCGAATATCGACTTCATGAACCTGCACACTTTCTTTGACGCGATGACATTGATGTACCGTGTCACCACGCGTCTTGCGGCGCAGTTTCATACGCCGGCGGATATGGCCAATATTCGCGCGCGGCAGGTGGAGTTCGCCAAGGCCGTGTCGGCACAGGACGCGCTGTCGATGATCGCGACGAACCGGGAGTTCCATGCCGAGATCGCCCGGGCGGGGCGAAACCCCTATTACGAATCGCTTTGTCTGCGGCTTTTGGATGAAGGGCGCCGGTTGCTGCGGATGTATTACCAGTCCTTCGACGATCAGCTTCCCAGTGAGTATGTGCAGGAGCATGAGGATCTGATCGCGGCCATCGAGGCGCGCGACATCGGCCTAGCGGATTCTTTGGCCGCGACCCATGCGGATCAGATCGTGCGGCAGATTCAGGCGCTGATTTCGCGGGATCGGCGGCAGCAGATCGACCTTTAATTATAGGTAAACGCGCCTTTATCGGGCCGTCATAGGGGCTGTGCAGATTTTATGTCGACAAATAAAATACAATAGCTAAGATGCAGCCAAGCCCGGCGGTATCGCGGCCGGTTTCTATGATGGAGAGATATATGACCCCTTCGATTTTTTCCGGCTGCATCCCGGCCCTGATGACCCCCTGCACCGAAGACCGGAAACCTGACTTCGACGCTTTGGTGCGTATGGGCGAAAAGCTGATCGCCGATGGGATGAGCGCGGTGGTCTACTGTGGGTCCATGGGTGATTGGCCGCTGCTGACCGATGCAGAGCGGATGGAAGGCGTCGAGCGCCTTGTTGAGGCGGGCGTGCCGGTGGTTGTGGGCACGGGGGCCGTGAATACGAAGCTGGCCGCCGAACATGCGGCCCATGCGCAAAAGGTTGGCGCAAAGGGGCTGATGTTGATCCCCCGCATCCTGTCGCGCGGCACCTCGGTTGCCGCGCAGAAGGATCACTTCAAAAAGGTTCTCTCGGCGGCGCCTGAGCTTCCTGCCGTGATCTACAACAGCCCCTATTACGGTTTCGCCACCCGGGCCGATCTGTTCTTTGCGCTGCGGGCCGAACATTCCAACCTTGTCGGCTTCAAGGAGTTCGGCGGCGCGGATGATCTGCGCTATGCGGCGGAGAACATCACCAGCCGGGATGATGAGGTCACGCTGATGATCGGTGTGGATACCACCGTCTTCCACGGTTTTGTCAATTGCGGCGCAACTGGCGCGATCACCGGGATCGGCAATGTGCTGCCGCGCGAAGTGTTGCATCTGGTTGCCCTCAGCCAAGCTGCGGCAGCGGGCGATGCCGAAGCGCGCCAGCGGGCACAGGAGCTTGATGCGGCCCTTGGTGTTCTGTCCTCCTTCGACGAGGGGCCGGACCTCGTGCTTTATTATAAGCATCTGATGGTGCTCGAAGGCCATGCGGAATATGCATTGCATTTTAATGAGACCGACGCGCTGACCGACAGCCAGCGCGGCTATGCCGAGGCGCAGTATAAGCTTTTCCGCACATGGTATGCCGATTGGAGCCAGCAGGGCGGGGCGGTCGCCGAATACGCCGCTTAATCTCCTTAGCCACCTCTCCCCGGCTGGGCAGGCCCGTCGCATTTGCGGCGGGCCTTTTGCGTTCGTAGCAAGCCTTTCGAAGAAGATAATTGCAAACGCATATAAATGTGACTAGCATCTTTGCAGGGACAACGCATCGGGAGTGGGTGCGCCATTTGAGGGAGATTAATTGAAATGAGTGCTACGGATTTAATGCGTGATTTCGGCGCGATGCTCGCCTCGGGCGGGGTTGAGGTCGTCGATTGCTCAGGCGTTTTGGGGCCGGATACGCCGATCCTGCAACTGCCCGCCGATTTCGCCAAGCCGACGCCGAAGGTCGAGATTCACAAGATCAGCGAGTATGACGAAGACGGCCCCTTCTTTGCCTGGAACTGGATGGTGCTGGGTGAACATTCGGGCACGCATTTCGACGCGCCGCATCATTGGATCACCGGCAAGGATTACGACGACGGCTTCACTGATACGCTCGACGTGCAGCGTCTGGTCGCCCCGGTCAATGTGATCGACTGCTCTCAGCAGGCGCAGGAAGACACGGATTTCCTGCTTGATGCCAAGGGCATCAAGGAATGGGAAGCCGAGTATGGTGAGATCGGCGAAGGCGAATGGGTCGTCATGCGCACCGATTGGGACGCGCGCGTCGATGACGAGGCGCGGTTCCTCAACGCCGATGAGACCGGGCCGCACAGCCCCGGGCCGACCCCGGATGCGATCCAGTACCTGATGGAGAAGAAGATCGTCGGCTGGGGCACGCAGTGCATCGGCACCGATGCGGGGCAAGCGGGCGGGATGGAGCCGCCCTATCCGGCGCATAACCTGCTGCATAAGAACAATTGTTTTGGTCTGGCGTCACTGGCCAACCTCGACAAACTGCCGCCGAAGGGGCGATCCTGATCGCCGCGCCGTTGAAGATCAAGAACGGCACCGGCAGCCCCATTCGGGCGCTGGCACTGGTGCCGAAGGGCTGATCGGTGACGGATACACCACCTTCCGGGGCCGAGAACGCGCCGCTGGATCGGATGGGGCTCGATAACTTCGCGCCCTATCTGATGAACCGGATCATGGGGCGGTACAATGCCGCCCTGTCGGCGGAGATGGCGGCACTTGGCCTGACCACGCCGCAGATGCGCTCGCTCGCGGTGCTGTCGGTGACCGACGGCATCCTGATCCGCGAGTTGGCGGTTTACGCGGTGGTGCAGCAATCGACGCTGAGCCGCGCGCTCGACGCGCTGGTGCGCGACGGTCTGGTCCGGCGCGAGACCGATGCCAACGACAGCCGCGCCACGCGGGTCTACCTGACCGATCAGGGGCGCGAGGCATATGCGCGGCTCTGGCCGCATATGGCGCAGGCCTATGAGGCGATGTTCAAGGGCATCGGTACCGAGGAGAAGGCGGCCTTTGTGGCCACCTTGCAGACCATGCTGCGCAACATTCGAAAACACGATTTCTGAGAGGGTCCGATGGCCGAACGTTCGTTCAAGGCAGAGGTGGAACATCTGCGCAAGGGAGACGGCGACGTCTTCACCGGCGAGGGCATCCTTGCGATCACCAAGGCGCTCTTGGAGAACGGCGTGGGCTACGTCGGCGGCTATCAGGGTGCGCCGATCAGCCACCTGATGGACGTGCTGGCCGACGCCGAGGAGCTGATGGGCGAGCTGGGCGTGCGCTTTGAGGCCAATGCTTCCGAGGCCGCGGCGGCGGCGATGCTGGCTGCGTCCGTTCACTATCCGATCCGGGGGGCGGTGACCTTCAAGGGGCCGGTGGGGGTCAACGTGGCCTCGGACGCGCTCGCGAACCTCAGCTCGTCGGGCGTGACCGGCGGCGCGCTGGTGATCGTGGGCGAGGACTACGGCGAAGGCTCCTCGATCATGCAGGAGCGCAGCCACGGCTTTGCCATGAAATCGCAGTTCTGGATGCTCGACCCGCGCCCGAACCTGCCCTCGATCACCAAGGCGGTGAAGGACGGGTTCGAGCTGTCCGAGGCCAGCAACACCCCGGTCATGCTGATGGTGCGCATCCGGTCCTGCCACGTCACGGGCAGTTTCGAGACCCGCGACAACCAGCGCCCGCCGCTCACCGTGGCCGAAGCGGCGGCGAACCCGCAGTCGGATTTCAACCGCGTGGTGCTGCCGCCGATGTCCTACCTCCACGAGAAGGACAAGATCGAGAACCGCTGGCCGGCCGCGGAGACATTCATCCGCGACAACAAGCTCAACGAATTCTTCGGCCCCGAGAAGGCGCCCCTGGGCATGGTGGTGCAGGGCGGCATGTATAATTCTGTCATCCGGGCATTGCAGCGGCTGGGGCTCGCCGACATACACGGCCAGACCGAGGTGCCGCTCTACGTGCTGAACGTCACCTACCCGCTTTTGCGCGATGAATTCGACGACTTCTGCGCGGGCAAGGAGCATGTGCTGGTGGTCGAGGAAGGCCAGCCCGACCACATCGAACAGCAGCTTGGCTCCTACCTCTACAAGCTCGACCGCCGGGTGAAGCTGCACGGCAAGGACGTGCTGCCGATGGCCGGGGAATACACCGGGCAGGTGCTGCTGGATGGTCTGGCGGCCTTCCTCAAGATCGCGGCGCCCGAGATGCTGCCCGGTGCCGTGCGCGCGCCCAATGCCGAGGCGCCCGCGATCCCGGACCTGTCGCAAACCGTGCCGATCCGCCCGCCGGGCTTCTGCACCGGCTGCCCCGAACGCCCGATCTTCGCGGCGATGAAACTGACCGAGCAGGAATTGGGCAAGCACCAGATCACCGGCGACATCGGTTGCCATCTCTTCGGCTGCCTGCCGCCCTTCGAGATCGGCGGCTCGACCATGGGCTATGGCCTCGGCCCCGCCTCCAATGCGGCCTTTGATGGCGGCGGCGACAAGCGGGTGATCTCGATCTTGGGCGACGGGGGGTTTTGGCACAATGGTCTGTCGACCTCCATCGGCAACATGGTGTTCAACAAGTCCGACAGCGTCGCGGTGATCGTCGACAACTACTATTCCGCCGCCACCGGCGGGCAGGACGTGATGTCGTCGCGCGCGCATAACGACACGAAAAGCACGAACAACCCGATCTCCAAGGCGCTCAAGGGCGTCGGCGTGGAATGGGTGCGCCAGATCGACCGGACCTATGACGTGGGCAAGCTGCGCGAGGTTCTGCGCGAGGCGCTGACCACCGATTACAAGGGGCCGAAGGTCATCGTGGCCTCCTCGGAATGCATGCTCAACAAGCAGCGCCGCGAGAAGCCGAAACGCAATCAGGCGATTAGGGACGGCCGCCGCATGGAGGTGCCGCGCTTTGGCGTCGATGCGGATGTCTGCACCGGCGATCACGCCTGTATCCGTCTCTCGGGCTGTCCCTCGCTGTCGCTGAAACGGCTCGATGATCCGCTGCGCGACGACCCGGTGGCGCATATCGACCAGACCTGCGTCGGCTGCGGCAACTGTGGTGAGGTGGCGGATACCGCCGTGCTCTGCCCGTCCTTCTATCAGGCCGACGTGGTGCACAACCCGACGAAGTTCGAGCGTTGGCGGGCCGAAAAGACCGGCCAAATCATTCGCTGGTTGCAAGACCGACGCGATGCGAAACGGCTGCGCAACGAAGGAGTGGCGACATGAACATGGTGCTGCCGCAAAAGACCCCCGATGCGCGGGTCGAGAAGATCATCAAGCTTGCCGTCATGGCCGTGGGCGGGCAGGGGGGCGGCGTGCTCACCGGCTGGATCGAGGCGATGGCCCGGGCCGAGGGCTACGTTTGTCAGGCGACCTCGGTCGCCGGCGTGGCGCAGCGCACGGGGCCACGATCTACTACGTCGAAATGGCCCCCAAGGGCGCGCTGGACCCGGTCTTCGCGCTGGCCCCGGCGGCGGGCGACGTGGACGTGCTGGTCGCCGCCGAGATGATGGAAGTGGGCCGCGCCGTGATGCGCGGCTTCGTGACGCCGGACCGGACGACGCTGATCGGCTCGACCCACCGCGCGCTGGCGGTGAGCGAGAAGATGGCACCCGGCGACGGCATCGCCGACGCCGATGAAGTCCGCGCGGCGGCCGAGATCGCGGCGCATAAGCTGGTGCTTGAAGATATGGAGGGGCTGGCCGTCGGCGCGGGTTCGGTCATCTCGGCCTCGCTCTTCGGCGCGCTTGCAGGCTCCGGCGCGCTGCCGTTTCCACGTGAGGCCTATGAGAATGCGATCCGTGCCGGCGGCAAGGGGGTGGAGCCCTCGCTGCGCGCCTTCGCCGTGGGCTTTGACGCGGCGCAGGGCAAGCTGCCCGAAACACCGCAGACCCCCGAGGAAGAGATCAAACCGTTCAGCCTCGTCGGGCCGGAGAAGTTGCAGGCCGAATGGGCCGCGCTGGTGGACCGGGCCGACCGCCTGCCCGAGCCGGTGCGGGACCTCGCGCTCGCCGGGCTGGCCAAGGTGGTGAACTTTCAGGACTGCGCCTATGGCGCGCTGTATCTCGACCGGCTCGATACCGTGTTGGCCCGCGATGATGCCGCGCAGGGCTGGGCGCTCTCGGCGGCGGCGGCGAAATACATCGCCAATGCCATGGCCTATGACGACATCATCCGCGTGGCGGACCTCAAGACCCGCGCCCCGCGTCTGTCGCACATCCGTCAAGAGATGCGCGCGGGCGACGAGAACCTGCTGCAACTGACCGAATATTTCCACCCCCGCGCCGAAGAGATCGCGGGGCTCATGCCCGCGCGGCTCGGCGCTAAGGTGGAGGCGAGCGAGACGTGGATGGCCCGGCTGAACCGCTGGTTCGACAAGGGCCGCCGTCTGCGCACCGACCGGCTGCCCGCCTTCCTGATGCTGCATTTCCTCGGCGGCCTGAAGGGCTACCGGTTGCGCACCCACCGCCATGCCCTCGAGGTCGCGCATCTGGAGAACTGGCTGCGCCGTTGTTTGGCCGAGGTGGAGAGTGACTACGTCCTTGCCGTGGAGTTGTTGAAATGCCGCCGCCTGATCAAGGGCTATTCTGACACCCACGCGCGGGGTCTGGGGAAGTTCGACCGGGTGATGAATGCCGTCGACCTGCTGCGCGGGCGTGACGACGCGGCGGAGTGGATCGCGCGGCTGCGCGAGGCGGCGTTGCAGGATGCGGATGGCAAGGCGCTCGACGGGGCCATCGCGACCGTTCGATCCTTCGTGTGAGATGCCCGTTTTCTAAGCGGTCGCGGGGCGGATCATGCGCAGAGCGGCCTCCGGCGCCCGCATCGCAGTTGACCAAAGGTCAGCACCGCGCCTAGCTGGGCGCAGTCAAGGGGACCGCTGCCATGGAACTATCACATCTCATCGCCTTCAACATCGCGCTCATCGCGTCGATCCTCAGCCCCGGCCCGGCCTTTCTGATCGCGTTGAAAACGACGCTGAGTTCGGGGCGGCAGGCGGGCGTTGCCGTGGGGGCTGGCCTCGGCCTTGTGGCGTCGTTCTGGACCCTCGCCGCGCTCTTGGGGTTGGAGGCCGTCTTCCTCGCCTTCCCATGGGCCTATGCCATCGTGAAAACCGTGGGCGCAGCCTACCTGCTCTATGTGGCCTACGGCATGTGGCGCGGGGCGCGGGCACCGGTGACAAGCACGGTGACACCCGCCCGCCATGCGTTTCGGCAGGGGCTGATGATCAATATCCTGAACCCCAAATCGGTGCTTTTCGCCGCCGCGGTGCTGGTCGTCATCTTCCCCGAAGGGATGCGGCTGAGCGAGAACCTCTTGATCGTCGCCAATCACCTGATCATCGAACTGGCCTTCTACACCGCATTGGCCTTCGGCATGAGCCGCCCTGCCGTCAGCCAAGGCTACCTGCACGCGAAGGTCTATTTCGACCGCATCGCCTCGGCTGTGCTGGGGCTTTTGGGGCTGCGGCTGCTGCTTGCGCGTTAAAGTTCGGCCTCCCACCGGCGCGACAGGCGCATGGCGCCGTTGATGATGCCGACCATGGAGTAGGTCTGGGGGAAGTTGCCCCAGCCCTCACCAGTGGCAAAAGCGGTGTCTTCGGACATCAGGCCAAGGTGGTTGCGCGCCTCCAGCAGCTCTTCGAACAGTTTGCGCGCTTCCTCTTCGCGGCCAATCCGCGCCAGCGCGTCGATGCGCCAGAAGGCGCAGACGTTAAAGCCCACCTCCGGCACGCCGAAATCATCAGCCTCTTCGTATCGCAACATGAAGGGGCCGCGGCCCAGCACTTCGGAAAGACGTTCGACCGTGGCGATGAATCGCGGGTCTTTCGGCGGCAGAAAGCCGACCTCGCCCATCAGCAAAACGCTCGCGTCGAGGGTGCTGCCGCCGAAGCTTTCGACAAAGGCGCCGCGTTCCTCGGACCATGCGTTGTCGAGGATCTTGTCGCGGATCACCTTGGCCCGCTCGGCCCAAAGGGCGGCGCGGTCGTCCAATTTCAGATGCCGTGCGATCTTGGCCAGACGGTCGCAGGCGGCCCAGCACATCAACGACGACGAGGTGTGAATCCGCGCCCGGCTGCGCAATTCCCAGATGCCCGCATCGGGCTGGTCGTGCAGCTCCCAGGCCTGTTCGCCGAGCGGCTCCAACTGCTCATAGGCGGTGCGCCCGGTGTTCATCGGCAGCCGGTGATCGAAAAATGCCGGGGCGGCGCCGAGGATGATATTGCCATAGGTGTCATGCTGGAAATGCTCATGCGCCTGATTGCCGATCCGCACCGGACCCATGCCACGAAATCCCTGTAGACTAGGCGAGATACGTTCGGTCAGCGCCGTCTCAAGCCCCAGCCCCAGCACCGGCTGGATATGCCCGCCCTCGGCATCGGCCACGGCGTTCATCAGCCATTGGAAATAATGTTCCAGCGTGCGGGTGGCGGCGAGGCTGTTGAGGGCGCGCACGGTGAAAAACGCATCGCGGACCCAGCAATAGCGGTAATCCCAGTTGCGCCCAGAATCCGGTGCTTCGGGCAGCGAGGTGGTGATCGCGGCGATCACCCCGCCCGTGGCCTCGTAGCTGCACAGTTTCAACGTGATCGCGGCGCGGATGACGGCCTCCTGCCACTCGAAAGGGATCGCCAAACGCTGGGTCCAGCGCTGCCAATAGCGGGTCGTCTTGGTGCGGAAGGTGGTGCCGATCTGCTCAGGGCTGTCCGACAGGGTCTCATCGGGGCCGAGGATGAAGGTCATCTCACCTTCGAGATTGATCATCCGCCCGTCGAGCACATGATCAATCGGCGCATCGGTGGTCAGGCGCATGTTCTGCTCTGGCCCGACGAAACGCACATGGTTGGAGCCGCGGGTGAGGGTGGGGGCCACTTCCCCCATTGAAAGCGCGGCTTCAGCCGCATCCGCACACGGGGAGAGCCTTCGATACGCCGCACCTGCCGCACCAGCATCTGCGGGCGAAAGCTGCGGCCATAGGCGGTGAAACGGGGGCAGAAGTCGACAATCTCGACCGCGCCTTTGGGGCTGCGCAACACGGTGCGCAGGATCGCGGTATTGGGCAGATAGCTCTGCTCGCTCTCGGTCATGTCTTCGAGTTCGACGGCAAATTCCCCGTCGCCCTCTTGGCCCGCGCCATGGCCCATCAGGCTATGAAAAACCGGATCGCCGTCGAAACGCGGCAGGCAGAACCAGTTGATGGCCCCTTCGCGGCTGACCAGCGCCGCAACCGCGCAATTCCCGATGACACCCAGATCCATAAGTCCCTCTTTTCTATTCATGATGCGCCTGCCGGGCGGGCCGGATCAGCGCAAAATCTCTTCCAGCCAATCGGCAAAACCGGCCACGTCTTCGATGCGATGTTGGGCTTCGGTCGGGCCTTGGCCGATCTTGATGCCAAAGCCACCCATGGCCTGCGCCGCGCGAAAGCCGTCTTCATCCGTCACGTCATCGCCGACCATCACGGGCAGGCGGTCCGCAAAGGCGGGAGAGGCCATGAACCGCGCCACTGCGCCGCCCTTGTCGACACCTTTCAAGGCGACCTCGCTGACCATCTTGCCATGCAGACCGCGCAGGCTGGAGTCTTCGCCGACCAGCGTATCGACGAAGCCGCGACAGGCGTCTTCTTGATCCGGGGCCTTGCGGTAATGCAGCGCGATCGCGCCGGGCTTGCGCTCGGATGTTACCCCATGCAGCACGGCGAATTCCTCGACCCGGTCGATGACCGGGGTGGGGATGCCCGCGCTCTGCTCCGGCGCGTGATCGTCCGCGGTGCTGAGCCGCAGCTCCAGCCCATGCGATCCCGAGACCGGCAGGCGCAGCGCGCCCAAGATACGGTCCACATCCGCCATGGCCCGGCCAGAGATCACCGCCACCGCCCCATCGGTCTTTGCGACGAGACGGGTCAGCAGATGGCGGGTCGCCTCCGGCAGACAGGCGTCTTCGGGGTTGTCGACAATGGGGGCGAGCGTGCCGTCGAGATCAAGGAAGAACGCATGGCGCTCGACCGGGATCACGGGCGGCAGATTGCGGGGCGACAGGGTGGTGCTATCCATAGGGGCCGGTCTATCCGTTTCGTTGCACGGGCGTTCCCCCAGAAACCTATGCGCCAGCGCAGCGAAATCAACGGATTTATGCTGCAACTGCGCAGAGATGCGCGATGTGCGCCGCGGGAACCCAGCCGATGCGCCCGCGTTGATCAAAACGGGGGCAGGCCCCAGACGCCACCCCGCCTATCGCAATCGGAACCCCAGATGACCGCACCGTCGACGCTCAGGTACTACCCCGACAGCAAACCCGGCATCGCTCGGCGGCGCTGCGGGCGGGGTTTTTCCTATCACGCGCCCGATGGCCGCTGCATCAAGGACAAGGCCGAGCGGGCGCGGCTGGTGAAACTGGCCGTGCCCCGGCATATGAGCGGGTCTGGATCAGCCCCTATGACAACGGTCACCTTCAGGCGACCGGCTTCGATGCGCGGGGCCGCAAGCAATACCGTTACCATCCGCTTTGGTCCGAGGCGCAGGCGCAGGAGAAATACGCAAGCCTGCCCGAGTTTGCCGAGACCCTGCCGCGCATCCGCCGCCGCGTGCGCCGTGATCTCAAGGAGGAGTTGGGCGAACGTGATTTTGCGCTGGCCGCCGCCGTGGCGATGATCGACCGGCTGTCGCTGCGCGTCGGCAATCAGGTCTATGCTGAAACCAACCGGACCTATGGCACGCTGACCCTGAAACGGCGGCATCTGGTCCTGCGCGATGGGAAGTTGCAGGCGTCTTTCATGGCGAAGGGCGGCAAACGGGTCCGCCGCCAGATCGCCAACCGCACCCTGATGCGTGCGCTGGAGAAAATTCGCGACCTGCCCGGCGCGGACCTGCTGACATGGCTCGACGAGGAGGGGCAGCCGCGCAGTCTGACCTCCACCGCGCTGAACGATTACATCGCCGAGGCCGCTGGCACCGAAGGCTTCTCGGCCAAGACCTTTCGCACTTGGGCCGGGTCCGTCGCCGCCTTCGACGTGGCGCTGAAAGAGGACAAGCCCAGCATCAAAGCCATGGCCGAAGCCGCCGCCGAACGGCTGCACAACACGCCCACCATCGCGCGTAACAGCTATATCCATCCGCAGGTGATCGAACTTTGCCAGACCCCGCAAGACTTGCCGGACCCGCCCGATATCGACGATATGACCCAAGCCGAACGGGGGCTGCTGGCCTTTCTGCGCGCGAAGACGTGAACTTGAATTGACAATTCGGGCGAACTTTCACCGCGCTCACGCATTGTTAACATGAGTAGCGCTGTTAACATGAGTAGCGCTGTCGCCCGACGTTAGAAGGACCAGAATTTCATGAGCGATACAGGTCGGCCAACCCTCAGCGGCGTCCTAGATGAAATGGAGCATCTTTCCGGCGGCGCGGATCGGCAAATCACCGTGGAAGAGATCATTGATTGTCTGGGCAAACATTCCTTTGCCTCGACTATTCTTGCTTTCAGCCTGATCTCAACCTCACCCGCCAGCGGCATTCCGGGGATCACGGCTTTCATCGGATTGGTGGTGCTGTTTCTGGTGGTGCAGATGATCTTTGGCCGCGACAGCCTCTGGCTGCCCGGTTTCGTCATGCGCCGCGACATCGCCGCGAAGAAACTCCGCGAGGGGGTGCGATGGCTGCGCCGCCCGGTGGATTTCGTGGACCGCTATCTGCATGAGCGCTCGACCTTCATCCTGCACCGCCCGTGGATTTACCTGCCCCTGTTCATGGTGATGGCCCTCTCGATGTTCATGCCCTTCATGGAGGTCGTGCCCACTTCCGGCTCCATCGCGTCGGCGATGATCGCCATCTTCGCGGCCGGCTATCTGATGCGCGACGGGCGGGTGGTGATCCTGTCGATGATCCTGATGTCGCTGCTGCCTGTGGGGGTCGCGTGGTTCTTTCTTGGGCGCTGAGAAATTAATTCCGGCCCTAGGCCATTCTGCACCTGCAAAAGATTTGACCAAAGGCGCTCAAGCTGGGAACCTTTACCGACCTAAACCATTAAACCGTTAGTGGTGGTCGGCGTTCCGCCTAATCAGGCTCGGCGACCGAAAATGATTGTTCCCGAGGCATAAAATGGCTGGCAGATTAATTGTAATCTCAAATCGCATCCCATCGGAGGCCGCCCCTTCCGGTGGGCTGGTTTATGCGCTGCATGAAACCCTGCGCAAGATCGGCGGCATTTGGATCGGGTCGCACCCCGAAACCACGGAAACCCCCGCCAACAGTCTCAGCGAATATGGCGATCAGGGCAATTACACCCGGCTAAGCTTTAGCCTAACCCCCGAAGATTACAAGAATTTCTACCTCGGCTTCTCGAACTCGGTGCTTTGGCCCGTCTGTCACCGCCGCGGCGATCTGGTCAAGCTCGACCGCGGGTTCGAGCGGGGCTATTGCGCCGTCAACGCGCGCCTTGCCCGGCAGGTGATGGAGGTGGCCGAGCCGGACGATATGATCTGGGTTCACGACTATCATTTCTTCCCCCTCGCCACAGAGCTGCGCAAGCTGGGCTTCACCGGTAAGATCGGGTTTTTCCTGCATATTCCCTTCCCCGCCTTGGGCGATATGGGCGCCCTCCCGCGGGAGGCCAATCTGGCGCATTGGCTGGCGGATTATGACCTTGTGGGCCTGCAAACCCGCGCCGATGTGGCCCGCTGTCTTGAAATGTTCCGGGCTGAAACTGATTCCGAATTCCTAATGGATGGCACGATCAAATGCGGCTCCCGCGCGGTGGCGCTGCGGTCTTTCCCCATCGGCATCGACGTGGAGACCTTTGTGAAGGCCGCGCAGGGCGGCAGCGCGCAGGACCGTCTGGCCGACGATATGGCGGGTGACATCGTGATCGGCGTCGACCGGCTGGATTACTCCAAAGGTCTGCCCAACCGCTTCCGCGCCTTTGGCCGCTATCTCGAAACCCGGGATGAGCGGGAACGCCGGGTGAGCATGGTCCAAATCGCCCCGCCCAGCCGGGAGGAAGTCGCTGCCTATCGCGAGTTGCGCTACGAGTTGGAAGAGCTTGTCGGTCGCGTGAACGGGGAGCATGGAGAGATCGACTGGACCCCGCTGCGCTATATCCACCGCAACCTTGATCGCAACCTTTTGGCCCGTCTCTATCGCCGGGCGCGGGTCGGGATCGTGACGCCCTTTGCCGATGGGATGAACCTTGTGGCCAAGGAATATGTCGCCGCGCAGGACCCCGAAGACCCCGGTGTGCTGATCCTGTCGCATATGGCCGGCGCTGCCGAGGACCTGACGGATGCGATTCAGGTCAACCCCTATGACATCGAAGACATGAGCGAAGCGCTCAAGACCGCGCTCGCCTTGCCGCTGGAAGAGCGCAAGCGCCGCCATGCCAGCTGCATGGCGCAGGTGCGGGCCACGGATGTGAACCTCTGGAGCCAGCATTTCGTCGACGCTTTGAAAGCCTGCAAGCCGACGCTCGTGGTCAAGCCCCGGGCGCGGGAATGGACAGACGCCTAGCGGCGGGGGTCACTCTTCCGGCGCATAGACCACCGCGGTCTCCCAACCGCTGCATTTCTCGGCAAGGCCCGCAGGCAGCGCCAGATCGGTAAAGAACATATCCACCTCCCGCGCCGAGGCAATGCGCGCGGGGCGGAGCGTTTGAATTTGGAATGATCGGTCACCAAAAAAGTCTTGCGCGACTGCGCGATGATACATTGGCTGACGCCGACTTCTTCGATGTCGAAGTCGAGCAGATCACCATCCGCGTCCATTGCCGAACAGCCGATCACCGCGATGTCGAATTTGAATTGGCGGATCGTCTCGATCGTTAGATTGCCGACCAGACCGCCGTCCATCCGGCGCAGTGCGCCGCCGGTTAGCACGATGCGGCATTCGGGATTGTCGACCAGAATATTGGCCACGTTCATGTTGTTCGTCACCACCATCAGATCGCGGTGGTGAAGCAGGGCGCGGGCCACGGCCTCGGTACTGGTCCCGATATTTAGAAAAACCGAACAGCCGTCGGGGATATGTTCGGCGCAGGCGCGGGCGATGCGATTCTTGGCCTCTTCATGCAGATTGCGCCGCTCGGCATAGCCGATGTTGCTGGCCCCCGAGGGCAGCACCGCGCCGCCATGGACCCGCTCAAGCTTACCGCTGTCGGCCAGTTCCGTAAGGTCACGGCGGATGGTCTGATGGGTCACGCCGAAATGTTCGGCCAGCCCATCGACGGTGACTTTGCCTTCGCGCCGGGCGATTTCAAGGATGTCGGGATGGCGGAATGTCTGTGAAATGGGCGTCGCTCCTGCCTGCTGTTGGCGCATTATCTCCAGTGTTTTGGCTAACGCAAGCAATCGCGCAGCAAGACACGTTTAACATGTTCGCTATGCTGGAGAAACGAACATAAACGAAAATAATTCTTGTGCAGATGAGAGTCGTTTCGTAACACTGCCCCAAATTGGACAGTCTGAGCTGGGGGAGGGCCGGATCGTGAACCAACAGCCCGATAGCCATATGGCCGCTGCCCCGGTCGATCTATTCGTCATCGGTGGTGGCATTAACGGCGCCGGGATTGCGCGCGACGCGGCAGGCCGGGGTCTGAGCGTGACCTTGGCCGAGATGAACGATCTGGCCTCGGCGACCTCTTCGGCCTCGACCAAGCTTTTCCACGGCGGGCTGCGCTACCTTGAGTATTTCGAGATCGGCCTCGTGCGCCACGCGCTGACCGAGCGCGAGGTGCTGCTGAAGGCGATGCCGCATATCTCTTGGCCGATGCGTTTCGTGCTGCCCTATCACCGCGACATGCGGTTCGAGGGCGACACGCCGACCTCTAAGCTGCTGCGGTTGTTCATGCCGTGGATGCGGGGCCGCCGCCCGGCATGGCTGATCCGACTGGGCCTGTTTCTCTATGACAACCTCGGCGGGCGTAAAATCCTGCCCTCCACACGCAGCCTGTCCTTGCGCGGCACGCCCGAAGGGGCGCCGCTGGAGGACCGGTTCGAGAAGGCTTTTGAATACTCCGACTGCTGGATCGAAGACTCCCGCCTTGTGGTGCTGAACGCCCGCGACGCGGAACTGCGCGGCGCGCGCATCATGACACGGACCAAAGTCGTCTCTGCCGACCGCAGCGCCGATGGCTGGGCGGTCACGGTAGAGCATGGCGCGGATGGCCAGCGCGAGGTGATCCATGCCAAGATGCTGGTCAACGCGGGCGGCCCGTGGGTCGGCGACATTATCCACAACACCGCGCGGCTGAACTCCTCCGAAGGGGTGCGGCTGGTGCGCGGTAGCCATATCGTGACCAAGCGGCTCTACGATCACGACAAATGCTATTTCTTCCAAGGCACCGATGGGCGGATCATCTTCACGATCCCCTATGAGCAGGATTTCACCCTGATCGGCACCACCGACGCCGATCATCCTGATCCGTCCGTCACCCCGGAATGCACGCCCGAAGAGCAGGACTACCTGATCGACTTCGTGAACGGCTATCTCAAGCAGGACATCACCCGTAAAGACATCGTCTGGACCTATTCCGGCGTGCGACCGCTTTATGACGATGGCGCCAGCAGCGCCACGGCGGCGACGCGGGACTATACCCTCAAGGTCGACAAGACCGGCGGCGCGCCGATCCTCAATGTCTTTGGCGGTAAGATTACGACCTACCGCAAACTGGCCGAAGACGCGCTGGAGTTGATCGCGCCGCATTTCGACGGGCTGTCGGGCCATTGGACTGCGGGCGTTGCCCTGCCCGGCGGTGATTTCCCGGTGGACGGCGTGGCGCAGTTGATCGCGCGGCTGAAAGCGGATTATGACTTTCTGGATGAAAGCTGGGCGGCACGGCTGATCCGCGCCTATGGTACGGATGCTTGGGCGATGGCGGGCGAGGCCAAGACGCTGGCGGATATGGGCGAGCATTTCGGGGCCACCCTCACCGCGCGCGAGGCCGCTTGGCTGATGAACAAGGAATATGCCCTCAGCGCAGAGGACGTCGTCTGGCGCCGCAGCAAGCTGGGCCTGCGAATGGACGAGACGCAGATCGCGCGTCTTGATGAATGGATGCAGATGCGCGCGGCGAAACAAGCCGCCTCTGCGGCGGAATGAGGGGAGGTCGAACGTGAGTTTGATCCTGAAGAACGTGTCGAAGACGGTAGGCGGCCAAACGCATATCTACCCGACCGACCTGACCTTGGAAAAGGGCACGATGAACGTGCTTTTGGGCCCTACATCCTCGGGCAAGACGTCGCTGATGCGGCTGATGGCGGGGCTCGATGTGCCGGGCACGGGGCAGGTGATCTGGAACGGCGAAGACGTGACCGGCATGCGGGTGCAGGACCGCAAGGTCGCCATGGTCTATCAGCAGTTCATCAACTACCCCTCGATGACGGTTTACGACAACATCGCCTCTCCGATGAAGCTGGTGGGCAAGTCGAAGGATGAGATTGATCGTGCCGTCCGCGAAACCGCCGAGCTGATGCAGCTCACCCCGATGCTTGACCGCAAGCCGCTGGAGCTTTCGGGCGGCCAGCAGCAGCGCTGCGCCTTGGCACGCGCGCTGGTCAAGAATGCCGGGCTGGTGCTCTTGGATGAGCCGTTGGCCAACCTCGACTACAAGCTGCGCGAAGAACTCCGCGCCGAAATCCCGCGTATCTTTGAACGGGCTGGGTCGATCTTTGTCTATGCCACGACCGAGCCGGAAGAGGCGCTGCTTCTGGGCGGCAATACCGCGACGCTCTGG
Organism: Sulfitobacter faviae; assembly: GCF_029870955.1. Taxonomy (NCBI): domain Bacteria; kingdom Pseudomonadati; phylum Pseudomonadota; class Alphaproteobacteria; order Rhodobacterales; family Roseobacteraceae; genus Sulfitobacter; species Sulfitobacter faviae. Next base: position 84,476 of record NZ_PGFQ01000002.1, read on the forward strand.
GAAGGCCGCGTTACGCAATTCGGCCCGACGCCGAGCGTCTACCGCCGGCCCGAGAATGCGACCACGGCGCGGGTGTTCTCTGACCCGCCGATGAACTTCCTCAGCATGACCAAATCGGGCGACACGCTGCGGTTCGACGGCGGTGAGATGGCGGCGCCCGCCACGATGGCGAGCTTGCGCGACGGCGAATATACCGCCGGTTTCCGCCCCAACCACCTCACGCTAAGCGCGCAGGCGCCCGAGGCCATCGGCTTTGACGCGGTGCTGAACGTGACCGAGATCACGGGGTCGGAGACCTTTATCCACCTCGATTACCACGGCGCGAAATGGGTCGGTCTGGTGCATGGCATCCAGCATTTGCAGCCCGGCCAGCCCCTGCCGGTTTATCTGGACCCGGCGCATATCTACCTGTTTGACGCGAACGGGGCGCTCGTCTCGGCCGCGCCCTATGCGGAGGCGGCATAATGGCCAAGATCACGCTTGATAACCTCGCCCATTCCTATCTGCCCAATCCCAGCGGTGAGGATGATTTCGCCCTCAAGGAATTGAACCACGATTGGATCGACGGCGAAGCCTATGCGCTTCTGGGCGCCTCGGGCTGTGGGAAATCTACGTTGCTCAACATCATTTCGGGGCTTTTGCAGCCTTCGCAGGGGCGCATCCTATTCAATGACGTAGACGTCACCCATGCGCCGACCGCCGAGCGCAACATCGCGCAGGTTTTCCAGTTCCCGGTCGTTTACGACACGATGACTGTACATGACAATCTGGCCTTCCCGCTGCGCAACCGTGGCGCGGATGCCTCTTATGTTGCGTCCCGGGTCCAGCAGATCGCCAAGATGATCGGCATGGAGGATGAGCTGAACCGCAAGGCGCGGGGCCTCACAGCAGATGCCAAGCAGAAGATTTCGCTGGGCCGCGGCATGGTGCGCGAAGACGTGAACGCGCTCTTGTTCGACGAGCCGCTCACGGTGATCGACCCCCATATGAAGTGGGAACTGCGCACGCAGCTCAAATCGCTGCACCACGAATTCGGCCACACGATGATCTACGTCACCCACGACCAGACCGAGGCGCTGACCTTCGCCGATAAGGTGGTGGTGATGTATGATGGCCGCGTGGTGCAGATCGGCACGCCGCAAGAGCTTTTCGAGCGGCCTGCCCATACTTTCGTGGGCTATTTCATCGGCTCGCCGGGGATGAACCTCTTTGACGCGCAGATCGCGGGCAATGCGGCGCAGGTCGCGGGCACGAGTGTCAATTTGAACAAGACCTACGCCCCCAAGGGCCAGAAAACGCAACTGGGCGTCCGGCCCGAATTCGTTCGGATCAATGGCGAAGGTCTGGGCCTTCCGGCCAAGGTGACCCGTGTCGAGGATGTGGGCCGTCACAAGATCATCCGTCTCGACGTCGCAGGCCAGCAGGTCAGCGCCATCGCCGAAGAAGGCGCGTCGGTGCCGAGCGAAAACACCGCGATCAGTTTCGATCCGGCGGGCATCAACGTCTATGACGACGACTGGCGCATCAGCGCAGAGGGAGAGGCCGCATGAACAAGACCGTCAACCAAAAGGCATGGTTCCTTGTCCTGCCGGTGCTGATCCTCGTGGCCTTTTCGGCCGTGATCCCGCTGATGACCGTGGTCAACTACTCGGTGCAAGACACCTTTGGCCGGAACGAGTTTTTCTGGGCCGGGCTCGAGTGGTTTTCCGACATGCTCGACAGCGACCGGATGTGGGACGCGCTTGGCCGTCAGTTGATCTTCTCGGGCGTCATTCTGGCAATTGAAATCCCGCTCGGCATCTTTGTTGCGCTCAACATGCCGAAAAACGGGTTCTGGGCCAGCTTCTGCCTTGTCCTGATGTCCCTGCCGCTGCTGATCCCGTGGAACGTGGTCGGCACCATCTGGCAGATCTTTGGCCGGGTCGACATTGGCCTTCTGGGCTATACGCTCGACAAGCTGGGTATCACCTATAACTACACCCAAGACATCACTTCGGCGTGGATCACGGTTGTGGTGATGGACGTCTGGCACTGGACCTCTTTGGTGGCGCTCTTGGCCTATGCCGGTCTGCAATCCATTCCAGACGCTTACTATCAGGCGGCCAAGATCGACCAAGCCAGCCGTTGGGCCGTGTTCCGCTACATCGAACTGCCCAAGATGGCGGGCGTGCTGATGATCGCCATTCTGCTGCGCTTCATGGACAGCTTCATGATCTATACAGAGCCGTTCGTCGTGACCGGCGGCGGGCCGGGCAATGCCACGACCTTCCTGTCGATCGACTTGGTGAAAATGGCCATCGGCCAGTTTGACCTCGGCCCCGCAGCGGCGTTCAGCCTGATGTATTTCCTCGTGATCCTGTTGATTTCATGGGTGTTCTACACCGTGATGGTCAACCTCGACAAAAGGGATGGTGTGTGATGACCGACACAACCGTGCAAGCCCCCGGCGCCGCGCCCATTCCGGGTGACGTGACCGCTGCCAAACGCACCCGGCGCAGCCGCTTCCGGCCCAAGGGCTCGGTGGTGGTGATGACGCTGTACCTGCTGTTTCTGATGCTGCCGATCTATTGGCTCATCAACATGAGCCTCAAGACCAACGCCGAAATCCTCGGGTCCTTCTCGCTCTATCCGCGGGACCTGACGCTGGCGAACTATGCCAAGATCCTCACCGATCCGAGCTGGTACATGGGCTATGTGAACAGTCTGATTTATGTGGTGATGAACACGGTGATCTCGCTCGCCGTGGCGCTGCCGGCGGCCTATGCTTTCTCGCGCTACACGTTTCTGGGCGACAAACACCTGTTCTTCTGGCTGCTGACAAACCGCATGTCGCCGCCCGCCGTTTTCGCGTTGCCGTTCTTTCAGCTCTATTCTTCGGTCAATCTCTTTGACACGCATATCGCCGTGGCGCTGGCACACTGCCTGTTCAACGTGCCGCTCGCGGTTTGGATCCTCGAAGGTTTCATGCGCGGCGTGCCGAAAGAGATCGACGAGACGGCCTACCTCGACGGCTATTCCTTCCCGCGTTTCTTTATCCGCATCTTTACCCCGCTGATCGCCAGCGGCATCGGGGTCGCGGCCTTCTTCTGCTTCATGTTCTCATGGGTGGAACTGCTCTTGTCGCGCACGCTGACCTCCGTCGACGCCAAACCCATCGCCGCCACCATGACCCGTACGGTCTCCGCTTCCGGCCTCGACTGGGGCGTCTTGGCCGCGGCGGGTGTGCTGACCATCGTGCCGGGCGCGCTGGTGATCTATTTCGTCCGCAACTACATCGCCAAGGGCTTTGCCCTCGGGCGGGTATAAGAGAGGAGACCGCCCATGTCTTGGATGGCTTGGACCATGCCCACCGCGATCTTCTTCGGTGTCATCGCGCTGTTACTCGTGACCTTCACGATCCTCGCGATCAAATTCCCTGAGACGCCCCGTGTGGGCATCCTCAGGATTGAGACAACCCGTGGTGACCGTCTGTTCATCACGCTTCTCGGCTCGGCCTTTATCAATTTGATCTGGCTGGGTTTCGAGGCGGGTCCGCAGCCCTATGCGCTGCTGGTCTGCCTTGCCTATGCCGCAGCCGTATTTCGCTGGGTCTAGGCGCTATCACGGCGGACCCCGGGCAACCGGGGCCGCCATACGACACGACCAAATGTCTAGGGAGGACATAATGAAACGATCTGTCATGAAATCGAGTACCGCTTTGGCGGTCACGCTCGGTCTGCTCGCCGGGCCAGCATTCGCGGATATGGAAGCCGCGAAGAAGTTCCTCGACGAGGAAATCGAACGCTCCGCGCTGAGCCGCGAAGAGCAGGAAGCGGAGATGCAATTCTTCATCGACGCTGCCGAGCCGTTCAAAGGCATGGACATCAAAGTCGTGTCCGAGACCATCACCACCCACGAATATGAAGCCAATGTGCTGGCGCCGGCCTTCAGCGCGATCACCGGCATCAACATCACCCACGACCTGATCGGCGAGGGCGACGTGGTTGAAAAGCTGCAAACGCAGATGCAGTCGGGCGAGAACATCTACGACGCCTATATCAACGACTCTGACCTGATCGGCACCCACTGGCGCTACAAGCAGGCGCGCAGCCTGACCGATTGGATGGCGAACGAAGGCAAGGACGTGACCAACCCCGGTCTCGATCTCGATGACTACATCGGCCTTGATTTCACCACCTCGCCCGATGGCGAACTGTATCAGCTGCCCGACCAGCAGTTCGCGAACCTTTACTGGTTCCGCCAGGACTGGTTCACCGATCCTGAGTTGATGGCCGAGTTCAAAGAGAAATACGGCTATGACCTGGGCGTGCCGGTCAACTGGTCCGCTTACGAAGACATCGCCGAATTCTTCACCGGCCGCACCATCGACGGCGTCGAAGTCTACGGCAACATGGACTACGGCAAGAAAGACCCGAGCCTTGGCTGGCGCTACACCGATGCGTGGCTCTCCATGGCGGGCGGCGGCGACGTGGGTGAGCCCAACGGCCTGCCGGTCGACGAATGGGGCATCCGCGTTAACGAAAACTCGCAGCCGGTCGGTTCCTGTGTGACCCGTGGTGGTGCCACCAACGATGCGGCGGCGGTCTATGCGATCACCAAGTCCATCGAATGGCTTGAGAAGTACACGCCCCCCGCAGCCGCTGGCATGACCTTCGGCGAAGCCGGTCCGGTGCCCGCGCAGGGTGCCATCGCCCAGCAGATGTTCTGGTACACCGCCTTCACCGCCGACATGGTGAACGACAGCGCCAAGGCCGTGCTGAACGAAGATGGCACGCCCAAGTGGCGCATGGCCCCCAGCCCGCATGGCGCCTACTGGAAAGAAGGCCAGAAGGTTGGTTATCAAGACGTGGGCAGCTGGACGCTGATGGAAAGCACGCCCGTCGACCGCGCCAAGGCCGCATGGCTCTATGCGCAGTTCGTGACCTCGAAAACCGTGGACGTGGAAAAGGCCCATGCCGGTCTGACCTTCATCCGCGAGTCGACCATCCAGCACGACAGCTTCACCGAACGCGCGCCGAAACTCGGCGGTCTGGTGGAATTCTACCGTTCGCCCGCGCGCACCGCATGGTCGCCCACAGGGACGAACGTGCCGGATTACCCCAAGCTGGCGCAGCTGTGGTGGCAGAACATCGGCGACGCGATGTCGGGTGCGAAAACACCTCAGGAAGCGCTCGACAGCCTCTGCGCCGAGCAGGAAAAGGTCATGGAACGTCTTGAGCGCGCAGGCGTCCAAGGTGATCTGGGTCCGAAAATGAACGAAGAGCGTGAAGCCTCCTACTGGCTTGAGCAGGAAGGTTCGCCCGTTGCCAAGCTCGACAACGAAGACCCCGAGCCCGAGACCATCAGCTACGAAGAGTTGATCAAGTCCTGGCAGTAAGCCAAACTTTCGGGGGCCGGGACGCAGCAGCGTTCCGGCCCCTTTTTCGTTTCATCCAACATCCGGGGGCCGCGCCATGACCCATATCCTCGCCATTGATCAGGGAACCACCTCCTCGCGGGCGATCATCTTTGACGGCGACATGAAGGTCGCCGCCACGGCCCAAGAAGAGTTCCCGCAGCATTTCCCTCGCTCCGGCTGGGTTGAGCATGATCCGGGCGATCTGTGGTCGACCACCGCTGGCACCTGCCGCGCGGTGATCGAAAAGGCCGGTCTGCGCCCCGATGACATCGCCGCCATCGGCATCACCAACCAGCGCGAGACGACGCTGGTCTGGGACGCGAAAACCGGCAAGCCGGTCCATAACGCCATCGTCTGGCAAGACCGCCGCACCGCCGATTTCTGCCGCGCGCTGCGCGAAAGCGGCGACGACAAGATCATCACCGAACGCACCGGCCTTCTGGCCGATCCCTATTTCTCGGGCACCAAGCTGAAATGGATCCTCGACAATGTCGAAGGCGCGCGCGAACGGGCGCGGGCGGGCGAGCTGCTTTTCGGCACCGTCGACAGCTATCTAATCTGGAAGCTCACCGGCGGCGCGCGACATGTGACTGATGCCACCAATGCCGCCCGCACCATGCTCTATGACATCCACAAAGGCCGCTGGAGCACGACGATCTGCAAGATGTTCGACGTGCCGCTCGAAATGCTGCCCGAGGTGCAGGACTGCGCCGCCGATTTCGGCACCACGCGGCCCGACCTCTTTGGCCGCGAGATCCCAATCCTCGGCGTCGCGGGCGACCAGCAGGCCGCGACCATCGGGCAGGCCTGTTTCCAGCCCGGCATGATGAAATCGACCTATGGCACCGGCTGTTTTGCCCTGCTGAACACGGGCGAGACGGCGGTGACCTCGACCAACCGGTTGCTCACCACCATCGCCTACCAGCTTGATGGCAAACCGACCTATGCGCTCGAAGGCTCGATCTTCGTCGCCGGGGCCGTGGTGCAATGGCTGCGCGACGGGCTCAAGATGATCCGCGAGGCGGGCGAGACTCAGGCTCTGGCCGAGCAGGCCGATCCGCATCAGAACGTGGTGCTGGTGCCTGCTTTCGTGGGCCTCGGCGCGCCCTATTGGAACGCCGAATGCCGCGGCGCGATCTATGGGCTGACGCGCAACTCCGGCCCTGCGGAGCTCGCGCGGGCGGCTCTCGAAAGCGTGGGCTACCAGACCCGCGACCTTTTGGAAGCCATGCAGGCCGATTGGGCCGCCCAAGGCCAGCCGGGCGAGATTGCGACCCTGCGCGTCGACGGCGGGATGAGCGCCAGTGACTGGGCGATGCAGTTCCTCTCGGACGTGATCGGCGCCTCGGTGGACCGCCCCGATGTGCTGGAGACTACCGCGCTTGGGGCCGCGTGGCTGGCCGGGCAGCGGGCGGGCATCTACCCCGATATGGAGGGTTTCGCCCGCGAATGGGCGCTCGACCGGCGGTTTGAAACCCAGATGGACGAGGCCGCGCGCGAAGAGAAATACGGCGCTTGGCAGCGGGCTGTTCAGGCGACGTTGCAGTTCTGATGCAGAGGATGTCCCCTTTCGGTTTCGCCACCGCCGGGCGCATCCGCTTTGGGCGCGGGGTCGCGGGTGAAGCGGCCTCAGCCGCGCGGGGTTATGGACGGCAGGTGCTTTTGCTGCGCGGCGGTTCGGTCGCATGGGTCGATGAACTGGTGCGCGATTTGGCGGCGGCGGGCTGCGAGGTGAGCCAGTTGCGCAGCAGTGGCGAGCCGTCGGTCGACGACGTGCGCGCCGCCGTGGCGGCGGGGCGCGGCGCGGATGTGGTGCTGGGCGTGGGCGGTGGCGCGGTGATCGATCTTGCCAAGGCGGCAGCGGCGTTGATCCCGTCGGAGTGCGACGTGATGGAGCATCTCGAAGTCGTGGGCGGGGGCAGGCCCTTGCAGGCCGACCCGCTGCCGATGATCGCGATCCCTACCACCGCAGGCACCGGAGCCGAGGTGACCAAAAACGCCGTCATCGCCGTGCCGGAGGCCGCGCGAAAAGTCAGCCTGCGCGACGACCGTATGCTGCCGCGTCTGGCCTTGGTCGACCCGGCGCTGACCGATGGCGCGCCGCGTGGGGTGACCTTGGGCTCCGGCCTCGACGCGCTGGTGCAGGTGATCGAGCCCTATCTGTCCAGCAAAGCCAACCCGCTGACAGATGCGCTCTGCCGCGCCGCGATCCCGCAGGGCATCACCGCGCTTAAACGTCTGGCTGCGGGAGAGGATCCAGCCGCGCGGGATGCGCTGGCCTATGTCAGCCTCTCGGGCGGTTTGGCACTGGCCAATGCGGGCCTCGGGGCCGTGCATGGGCTGGCAGGTGTGATCGGCGGGCGTTTCGGCGCGCCGCATGGGCTGATCTGCGGGCGGCTGTTGGGGCCGGTTCTGGCCGCGAACGCGGATGCGCTCGGGTCTCGGCCCGCTTCACGGAAGTGCAGATGTGGCTCTCCGATGGGTTCGACCTGCCTGAGGAAGGCACGTTCGACGCGCTGACCGCCTTGCTCGATGATTGGGGGCTGGAGCGGTTGAACCAATGGATCCCCGAAGATGCGGATCTGGGCGAGACGGCCCGCGAGGCGGCGGCCTCTTCCTCCATGCGTGCGAACCCTTGCGTGCTTGAGGCGGAAACCCTCGAAGCCTGCATCCGCGCAGCAATGTAGCGGGCAGGGGCCACGGCCCCCGCCCGGCAGTTTTAGGCGGCGCGCGGCGGCGTATTGCCTTCGCCCAAGTCCCAGAACACGCCCGCCATCACCCGCAGCGCATCGCGGCAGACGGGTTTCAGCACATGTTCATCCGGCGCGTGCTGCGAACAGCTGCGGTAGGAATGCGGCACCCAGACGGTGGGCAGACCCAAGATATCGCTGAAACTGTCATTAGGCAGCGAGCCTGCGAGGTTGGGCAGGATATGCGGCGCTTTCCCGGCGCTTTTCGTCAGAGAGTCGGCCACGAATTTGACCCAAGGGTGATCCGCATCCAGCCGCGTCGCGCGGAAAAAGCCGCGGTCATGCGGTTCGATCCGGACATCCTCGAACCCCTGTTTATCAAGGTGCCGGCGCAGGGCGGGCAGGATGTCTTCGGGGTCGGTGCCGACCACATAGCGCAATTGGCAGGTGGCCGTCGCATGGGCCGAGATCGCGTTGACCGGCGCTTCGGGCACGCCGCTTTTCATCGCGAGGATGGCAAAGCTGTTCCAGCCGTAGGCGCGCTCGACCGGGGTCAGGTCTTCTTCGCCCCAATCGCTGTCGATGGCGGGGCCATCGTCGCTTTCGATCGGCAGATCTTTCAACGCCGCGCGGACCGAGGGGGTCAGGCTGTCGGGCCGCCACTCGGGGATCTGGATTTGTCCGCGTTTGTCGGTGATGGTCGACAGGGCCTGCGCCAAGATCATTGCCGGATCGGCAAGCAAGCCACCCCAGTTGCCCGAGTGATGCGCGCCTTCGCGTTTGTCGACGATCAGATCAAACGACACGCCCCCGCGCGAGCCCATGAACATGGTCGGCACTTCAGGTTGCAGCCGCGGCCCGTCCGAGGCGATGAGCACGTCGGCGGTCAGTTCCTCGCGGTGTTCGGCAAAGAACTCGGGCAGGCCCGCGCTGCCGGTCTCCTCGCTCATCTCGATCACGATGCGGCAGTTGAAGCCGAGCTTGCCGCGGGTTTTCAGCACGGCTTCGATGGCGGCGATGTTGATCAGGTGCTGGCCCTTGTTGTCGGCGGTGCCGCGGCCATAAAGCTTGTCGCCCTCTTCGACCAGTTTGAAAGGATGCAGCCCCTCGCGCCACTGGTCGGTCTGGGCGCGGATCACGTCGCCGTGGCCATAGGTCAGCACGGTCGGCAGGTCATCCCCCTCGCGGCGCTCGCCCACCAGAAAGGGGCCGCCGCGCGGGTCGGGATTGTCGTGAAAGCTGCAGGCAAAGCCCATCGCCGTCAGCCGCGGCTCCATCGTCTCGACCAGATAGCGTTTCAGTTCGGGGGCTTGGTCAGGGTTCTGGCTCTCGGTCTCGTACGAGACGAGGTTGGCCAGTTCGGCTTGGAATGTCCCCTCATCGAAATAGGTCGAGATCGCTTCGATCGCTTGATCGCGGGTCATGCTTCAATGTCCTTTGTCATATCTTCGGAAATGGCGTCGCCCCAAGGCGACATAATCTCGGTGCAGCCGGAATTCTGCCCGCCCGCGCGCATCACGCCTGCGGGGCAGGCGAAAGCGTAGGGGAAGATCGTGCGTTTGGTCTCGGCGACCTCATTGTTCTCGCGCAGCCGGTCGAGCACATCGCGCGGCAGGCTTTCATCGGCGATGAGCTGGTTGGCGTCCGAAGCGTCAATGCGCGGCGCGTGGAAACTGTCTTCGAGCGACATGTCAAAATCGGTGACAAAGGAGGACAGTTGCGCCACCGCGCCCAAAATCTTGCGCCCGCCGGAAGCGCCGAAGGCAAAGCGTTTGTCGCCCTGTTCGCCGATCACCGGGCAGACGTTCATCAGGCAGCGCTTGTTCGGGCCCAGCGAGTTCGGGCGGCCCTGAACCGGGTCGAACCACATGATGCCGTTGTTCATCAAAAAGCCGGTGGAGGGAGAGACGACGCGGGAGCCGAAGATCGACAGGAGCGTCTGCGTCTGCGCCACCATATTCCCGTGACGGTCGACGACCGAGAAATGCGTGGTGCAGCCCGGTGCCTCGGGGCTTTCGCCGGTGTCGCCCATGGAGCCCAGACGGCGGGCATAGGCGCCTTTGAGCGCCTCGGCCATGGCGGCATAGCTGTCGGGGCCGGGGACGTTCCCGAGGTCTTCGGTCGCGAGGGAAGCAAAGGTGTCGCGGAAGGTCGGCCCGGCGGTCAACCCCGGCACAACATGGAAGCGCGCGTCGCGGTAGGCAAAGTCGAGCGGCGCGCTGAACTCGGCGCGGTAGGCTTGCAGGTCGTCGTGGCTGAGGCAGCCGCCCTTGTCCTGCACATCCCGCGCCATCGCGGCCCCGAGGTCACCATCATAGAGCGCGCGCGCCCCGTGCCGCGCGATCTGGTCAAGACTGTCGGCCATGCGCGATTGGTCCAGCCGTTTCTCGGCCAGCGCGGTCCAGCCGCTGATCGTCGGCCACTGCCCGTCTTCCAGAAAGAGGTCCGCGGCATCCGCATCCTGCGCAAGGGCGCGCGTGCAAGAGGCGATGACCAACGCGGCATACCAATCCACCAACAGACCCTTGCGGGCATGTTCAACCGCTGGGGCAAGCAGCTCGGCCCAAGGCATCTTGCCGAAACGTTCATGCGCTTGGCCCAGCCCGTCGACCACGCCGGGCACGGCGATGGCGGTGGCGCCTTGGACGTTGCGGTCCCCCTCCACATGCTCCCACGGGAAGAGATCGCCCGCCTTGCCCCGCCCGCTCAGCGGATAATTCGCCGGATCAAGCGCGCCGGGGCTGCGCATGCCGTGGTTCAGTGCATGGGCTTGGGCTTCCTCGGCGCGCCAGAGCATCATCGCCCCGCCGCCCGCAGGGCCGCTCATCCAAGGTTCCAACACGCCGATGACGAAAGAGGTGGCCACAGCCGCATCCACCGCATCGCCCCCTGCCGCAAGCACCTCGGCCCCCGCGATTGCTGCCAACCGATGCTGCGCGGCGACGACGCCATGTTCGGTTTCGATGACGGTTTTGCGGGTTTGACTGCTGTGCGACAGGTTCGATGACATGGGATTACTCTTGTTCGTACATGGGGGTTTCCGGATCGTGCAGATGGCAGGCGACATGCCCCTGCGGGATCGGGGTGTGACGCGGCGCCTTTTGCTTGCACAGATCCGTCGCGCGCGGGCAGCGCGGGTGAAAATGGCAACCGGGCGGCGGCGCGATCGGGTTCGGGTAGGCCATGCCAAGCTGCGTGTCCGGCACGCCCAAACCGGGTTCGGGCGTCAGCACGGATTTCAAAAGCGCCTTGGTGTAAGGGTGACGCGGCGCGTCAAAGAGCCCGGCGACCGAGTTCTGCTCGACGATCTCGCCCAGATACATCACCGCCACGCGGGTGGCGAGATGTTCGACCACCGCCAAATCATGGCTGATGAAGAGATAGGTCAGGCCGAACTCCTCGCGCAGCTCGCCCAGCAGGTTGAGGATCTGGCTTTGCACCGACACATCCAGCGCCGAGGTCGGCTCATCGCAGATCACCACCTCGGGCTTCATGATGAGCGCGCGGGCAATGGCCACACGCTGGCGCTGGCCGCCCGACATCTGGCTGGGGTAGGTGTTGATCACCCGTTGCGGCAGGCCCACCACGTCGAGGATCTCTTTGACCTTTTTCTTGCGGCTCTCCTCGTCACCGATGTTGTGCACCCGCAGCGGCAGAGAGATCACGTCATAGATGCTCTTGCGCGGGTTGAGCGAGGAATAGGGGTCCTGAAAGATCGGCTGGATCCGCCGCGCCAGCGCCAGACGGCCCTGCTGCGTGATCTCTTCGCCGTCGATCTTGACGTGACCGGCGGTCGGCTGCTCCAGCCCCAAGAGGATTTTGGCGAGGGTGGATTTGCCGCAGCCGGATTCACCGACGAGGCCCAGCACCTCCCCCTTGCCCAATTGTAGCGACACGTCATTCACCGCCGTGAGCGGTTTGACCTTGCCGAACATGCCCTGTTTCACCCGGTAGGTCTTGCTGACGCCGGAAAGCTCCAGCACCGGGGTGTGTTTACGCTGTCCTTCATACGGTCAGCTCCTTCTCGGACTGGCGTTTGCCATCGGGGAAAATGCAGCGGAAGGCGTGGTTGCCGTCCTCGCGTTTGGGAATGTCGCCACGGCATTCGGCGACGGCATGGGGGCAGCGGGTACGGAAGACGCAGCCCTCAACCTCGCCCACGAGCGAGGGCACGATGCCCGGGATCGTGCCCAGTTTCGCGCCGCGGTCGGTCTTGCCGGGCAGCGGGATGCAGCGCAGCAGTCCGCGGGTGTAGGGGTGCGAGGGCGCGTTGAAGATGTCTCCGACCGGGCCGGTCTCGACCAGTTCGCCCGCATACATCACCGCGACCTTATCGGCCACCCGCGCCACGACGCCGAGGTCATGGGTGATCAGGATCACGGCCATGTTCATCTCGCGCCCCAGATCGTGGAGCAGTCGCAGGATCTGCGCCTGAATGGTCACGTCGAGCGCGGTGGTCGGCTCGTCCGCGATGATCAGTTCCGGCTCGCACATAAGCGCCATGGCGATCATCACGCGCTGGCGCAACCCGCCCGAGAGCTGGTGCGGGTACTGCGACAAACGGCTCTCGGCGGCGGTGATGCCGACCTTTTCCAAAAGCTCGATGGCCCGGTCCCGCGCCTGCTGGCGGCTGACCTTGCGGTGCAAGAGCAGCGCCTCGGCCAATTGGTCGCCGATGGTGTAGGCGGGGTTGAGCGAGGTCATCGGCTCTTGGAAGATCATCGACATCCGCGCCCCGCGCAGCTTGCGCATCTGGCCTTGGCTGGCGGTGGTCAACTCGGTCCCGTCAAAGGTCATCCGATCTGCGCGGCGTTTGATGGATTTGCCCAAGAGCCCCATCAGCGCCAGCGAGGTGAGCGATTTGCCCGAGCCGCTTTCGCCGACGATGCACAGGGTTTCGCCACGGTTAAGGTCGAAGTCGATCCCGCGCACCGCATGCAGGGTGCCGCCGCCCGTGGGAATGTCGAGCCGCAGGTTGCGGACGCTCAGAAGTGGTTCTGTCATGGGTCAGCTCCGGTTTTCGGGGGCGGTGACGTCGCGCAGACCGTCACCCATCAGGTTGATCGCCAGCACCAGCACGAAAAGCACGGCGCCCGGGATCAGCACGAGCCACGGCTCGAACAGCATCATGTTCTTACCTTCGGAGACCATGAGCCCCCAGCTCGGCGTCGGCGGTTGCACCCCAAGGCCGAGGAAGGACAGTGCGGCTTCCAGAAGGATCGCATGGGCCATCTCCAGCGTCACGACGACGATCAGGTTGTTGGCGATGTTGGGCATGATCTCGGACAAGAGGATGCGCGGGGTGGAGGCGCCGATGACCTGTGCCGCGGCAACATATTCGCGCCGCCGCACCTGCATGGTCGAGGCGCGCATGACCACCGCGAAACGGTCCCACAGGAGCAGGCCCAGCACCATGATCACCACTTGCAGCGATCCGCCAAGGATCGCCACCACGGCCAGTGCCACCAGTACCACCGGCATCGCCAGACGCACGTTGATGAGGAAGGTGACGACCGCGTCGACCTTGCCGCCGAAATAGCCCGCAGCCACGCCCATGGCGGTGCCGATCAGGCCCGAGATGAGCGCCGCCACGGCCCCGATCAGCAGCGAAATCCGTGCACCGTAGATGAGGCGCGACAGGTAATCGCGGCCCAGATGGTCGGTGCCCAAGGGATGCTCCCATGTGCCGCGCATGAACACGGGAGGCTCCATCCGGGTCATCAGACTTTGGGCATAGGGATCATGCGGTGCAATCCAGGGCGCGAGGATCGCGATGATCGTGAGGATGATCAGAACGACCGCCCCGATCAGCAGACCTTGGTGCCCAAAGATGCGCTTGCGCAGCATCTGGCCGGGGGTCGGGCCGGTGATTTCGTCCAAAAGGCTGTCATGTGTGCTTGCCGTGGCCATGTCAGCTGCTCCTCATGCGGGGGTCGAGCCATGCGTTCAGCACGTCTGCGAGGAAGGTGAAAACAATGTAGAACATCGAGAAGATCAGGATCAGCGCCTGCACCGTGGGCAGGTCGTTACGCGCGATGCTCTCCCACGCCAGATAGCCCGCGCCATGCAGCGCGAAGATCGACTCGACCACGATGGAGCCACCCAGCATGAAGCCCATCTGCACGGCGGCGAGGCTGACCACCGGGATGATCGCGTTGCGCAGCGCATGGCGGAACAGCACCCGGCGCTCGTTCGCGCCCTTGGCCCGCGCGGTGCGGATGTAGTCGGAGTTCAACACGTCCAGCATGCCCGCGCGCGTGAGACGCATGATGGCGGGCATGGCGTAATAGCCCAACACCACGGTCGGCAGGATGAAATGCCGCCATGTGTCGGTGCCCGAAGGCGGCAGCCAGCCCAGTTGGATGGCGAAGACCACGATCAGGATGAGGCCGAACCAGAAGCTCGGCATCGCCTGACCGGCAACCGAGATGAAGAGCGCCACACGGTCGATGATCGAATTGGGGCGGATCGCGGCGACCACGCCCAAGGGCACGGCGGTCAGCAACGCGAAGGTGATCCCGCAGACGCCGAGCGTCATGGTCACGCTCAATCGGTCGGCGATGAGCGAGGCGACGGGCAGGCGGAAATAGTAGCTTTCGCCGAAATCGCCCTGAAGGGCCGAGAACAGCCATTCGCCATACTGCACCAGCATGGGCCGGTCAAAACCATAGAGACGGCGCAGGGCCTCGATATCTTCGCCACTGGCGGTTTCACCGGCCAGCGCGGCGGCGGGGTCGCCCGACAGGAACAGCAGGCTAAAGCTGATAAACGACACGGTGAAGGCCACGAGAAGGGCCAGTCCCAATCGTTTGAGAATGAATTGAAGCACGGGTGCAACTACCTTGAGGCTGCGCCGCAGGCGAGGGCCTGCCGCGTGGGTCTGGGTTGGGTGCGGAAGGGGAGAAGGGCAGGGGCACCGATCACGGCGCCCCCGCCGATTGGTTTACTTCCAGCTGGCCGTGGTGAAGCGCAGGACTTCGTCGGCTGTGGGCGTGTATTCCACCTCATTGGTGGTCACGTAGTTGGTGTTGTAGGAGAACATCGGCGCCCAATAGGCTTCCTCGGTGATGCGTTCGATCGCCTTGGAGTAGTTCTCTTTGCGGACCTCGGGGTCGGTCGAGCTGTCGGCGATGTTGAGGTATTCGAGCGTCTCGTCGTCCATCGCGTAGTCGAGCGAGCCATGTTTGAAGAACTGGCTGACCATGGCGGAGGCGTCGTTGATCGAATAGCTGCCCCATGTCTGGAACGACACGGCGGTTTCGCCCTTCATGTTCTGCTCCCGCAGGGCGGAATACTGCAACATCTTGAAGTTGGTATCGATGCCCACGGCGTTCAGGTAGCTGGTGATCGCCTCGGCATATTCACGGTCGCGGTAGGCGTAGAAGTCGATGGTCAGACCGTCTTCGTAGCCCGCCTCGGCCAGCAATTCCTTGGCCTTCTCGGGTTGTATTCATACTTCACCGCCGCGTCTTCGTCGCAGCCGAACTGGCTGGGGAAGCAGGGGGTGTAGACGACTTTGGATTTGCCTTTGAGCAGCGCGTCGACCAGTTCCTGACGGTTGATCGCATAGTTCACGGCCTTGCGCACGCGCACGTCGGTAAAGGGGCTGTCCTCGGAGCGGCCCGCCGCGTCCAGCGTCAGATAGCCCACGCGCATGGTGGATTCGTTGGAGACTTGGAACTCATCCCGCTCGGCCAGTTTCTCGGCTTGGTCCGATGGCACCTGCCAGATCAGATCAAGCGAGCCGCTGAACAGTTCCGCCATCTGCGTGTTCACATCCGGGATGGTGCGGATGTCGATGTTCTTGATGCTGGGCTTGCCCTTGGGGCTGTCGTGGTAGCCCTCATAGGCTTCCAGTTTGAAGTGCTGGCCGGGGACGACTTCGGTCACCTTGTAAGGGCCGGTGCCGACGGGTTTCAGGCCCATGCCTTCGGGGCCGGCTTCTTCGTAATAGTCGCTGGGATACATCGAAACGGGGCCGGAGAGGAATTCAATCGCCGCCGGGAACTTCTCTTTCAGCATGATGCGCACGGTGTAGTCGTCGACCTTCTCAGCCGATTTCATCCAGTTCACGTTGCGCTGCGTTTTCACGCCATTGGCCTCATCGGCGACGTAGTTCACGGTAAAGACCACGTCATCGGCGGTGAAGTCCGAGCCGTCGTGGAATTTCACGCCTTCGCGCAGTTTGAATTCGATGGTCGTGTCGTCGATCCATTCCCATTCGGTGGCGAGGTTGCCCATGTATTCGTTGGTGACCGGATCGCGGTAGATCAGACCATCCCAGACCGCGCGTTGCAGCACCACGCCTTCGCGGGACGAGTTGAAGTAGCTGTCGACGTTCTCAAGCTCTTTGGTGAAGGCGACATTCAGCGTGTCATTGGCTTTGTCCGCCCAAGCCGCGCCCGTGGCGGCGGCCAGAACAAGCCCGGTGATGGTTGATTTCAGGACCGTGGATTTCATGGTCAACTCCCCTGCTGGTTAACGAATTCGGTTCCGTATCTTTTTGACTTGCGTACCGTATCATATAATAATACTTTATATCGCAATACGATTAATAAACGCAATCAGATCGACATACGTCAAGCCCCGGTTTGAACAATTGGGCCAGATTTCGGGGTAGGTGATTGGAAAAGAAGCAAAATACCCTCTACGTCGGGTCGCTTGCCAAGGGGCTGCGGCTGCTCCGCGCCTTCGATGAATCGCATACGGAATTGTCACTGGTCGAGCTTGCCGCGCGCAGCGGATTGGATAAAAGCGCGGTTCAGCGGCTGGCGAATACGCTGCATATCGAGGGCATGTTGGAAAAGGATCCGGCCACGCGGCGCTACCGCCCGTCCCATGCTTGGTTGGAGCTGGCCTATGCCTATTACTGGTCGGATCAATTGGTGGGGCAGGCGATTCCCAAGCTGATCGACCTCAGCCAAGAGATCGGGGAGACGGTGAACCTCGCCGAGCTTTCGACCGATCACATCATCTACGTCAGCCGATTGCCCTGCCAGCGGACCTATTTCGCGGCGACGGTGATCGGACGGCGGCTGCCTGCGCTTTCGACGTCGGCGGGGCGGGCGATCATCTCGACCTTCTCGCCCGAAGACCGGGAAGACGCGATCGAGACTTGGCCGCTCAAACCCTTCACCGCGCGCACCACGATGGACCGCGCCACGATACGCAACAGCATCGGTGAGGCCGTGCAGCAGGGCTATGCGATCTCCAGCGATCAGATGATTTTGTCCGAGATCGGGGTGGCCTGTCCGATTACCGGCCCCGATGGGCGGGCCTTTGCGGCGGTGCAATGTTCGGTCTCGGCGCATACTTGGACGCGGGAGCGGATCAGGGCCGAGATTCTGCCGCGCCTGCAGGACACGGCGAACGCCATTTCACCCTCATCGCAGGTGCATCGGCGCTAGAAAAAGGGCCGGAGCATTTCTGCTCCGGCCGGTGTCTTCTTATTCCCAGTTCAGCTTTTCTTCGCGCTGCCAGAACCGAAGTTTGCGGCAGGTCTGAAGGAACGCGTTCGCATTATCGGCAGAGACCTCCATCGTCCCTTCGTCCTTCTCAATCCCGGCGGCGTTGAGCAGCGGATCGGCGGCTGTGGTCCAAGCGATGAACTTGTTATGCGCAAAGGCGTCCGAGACGAAATCCTGCGCCGGTTTGTTCTTGGCGATCTTATCGGCTTTCTCTTCACCGAAGACCAAGGCCACCGCGTCAAAGACCACCGACGGGCCACCGTCGATCTTCTCATCCGCTTCGCGGGTGCTGCCGTCCGAGAGGGTCACCCCTTGGATATGCGGCGTCACGATGGCGACCATCGCGCCCTCATCGGCAAAGGATTTTTCCAAGGCTTCCACCACCGAGGCATCCGCGCCTTCGGTCAGGAACAGACCCAACTTGCGGCCCGCGAAGCTGTTCGGCGCGTTCTTCAGAATGCTGAGCGCATCCGAGGGCGGCAGATCGGTGATCGGCTCCCGCGCGGGTTTGGCGGGGTCCGGCATCTCGGTCACGCCTAAGCCTTCGGCCACCTGTTTCGCCAGATCGTCATGCACGTTCATCAGATGCGAGAGCATCCGCAGGCGAATGCGCTCTTCCTGACATTTCGACAGCTCGAAGGTATAGGCCGCCGCGATATGCTGCTGCTCGATCTCGGTCTGGCTGATGTAGAACTGCCGCGCTTGGCTGTAGTGGTCGGCGAATGTCTCGGAGCGCACGCGCTGTTTCGTACCTTCGACCTCTGCCGGGTAGCTCTGGAAACCAATCTGTGGGTTCTCGCGCGGGCCGCCATCCTCGCCCCAGCTGTTGGGCTCGTAGTTCACGCGGCCCTTGGGGTTGTGCATCGCCATATGCCCGTCTTGCTGGAAGTGGTGGAACGGGCATTTCGGCGCGTTGATCGGGATATGGGTGAAGTTCGGCCCGCCGAGACGCTTAAGCTGCGTGTCGAGGTAGGAGAAGTTCCGCCCCTGTAGCAGCGGGTCATTCGTGTGGTCGATCCCGCGGACGATGTTCTGGGTGCAAAAGGCCACCTGCTCAGTCTCGGCGAAGAAGTTGTCGACATTGGCGTCAAGCGTCAGCGTCCCGATGATGCGCACCGGCACCTGCTCTTCGGGGATGATCTTGGTGGCGTCGAGGATGTCGAACTCGAAGTTATCGGCGAATTCGTCGTCAAAGACCTGAATGCCCAGATCCCACTGCGGGTAGTCGCCCGCGTCGATGGCATCCCACATGTCGCGGCGGTGGAAATCCGGGTCCGCGCCGTTGATCTTGAGCGCCTCGTTCCAGACCACCGATTGCAGACCCTGCTTGGGCTTCCAGTGGAACTTGACGTAATGCGATTTGCCCTCGGCATTGACCAGCCGGAAGGTATGCACGCCGAAGCCTTCCATAAAGCGGAAGGAGCGCGGGATCGCCCGGTCGGACATCTGCCACAGCGTCATATGGATCGCCTCGGGTGAGAGCGAGACGAAATCCCAGAAGTTGTCATGCGCCGACTGGGCCTGCGGGAAGCCACGGTCAGGGGCGGGTTTGACGGAGTGGATGAGATCGGGGAACTTGATCGCGTCTTGGATAAAGAACACGGGGATGTTGTTGCCGACGAGGTCCCAGTTGCCCTCTTGCGTGTAGAACTTCGTCGCGAACCCGCGCACGTCGCGGGCCAGATCGAAAGAGCCCTTGTTGCCTGCCACGGTGGAGAAACGGGTGAAGGTCGGGGTCTTTTCGCCGACGCGCTGGAAGATATCGGCGCAGGACAGTTCGGGGATCGCTTCCTTTAGCTCGAAATGCCCATGGACGCCGTAGCCGCGGGCGTGAACGACACGCTCTGGAATGCGCTCGTGGTCGAAATGAAACATCTTCTCGCGGAATACGTGGTCTTCCATCAAGACCGGGCCGCGCGGACCTGCTTTGAGTGAGTTCTGATCATCCGCGATCGGGCCGCCCTGCGCGGTCGTCATCGTCTTTTCGCGGTCCGTGGTTTGCTGGCGGGGTTCGCCGCCTTTGCCAAGTTCTTTGTCTGTCATGATCTTTCTCCACAGCGCCCCCGGAATATAATCGGGAGGATTTGTTGCTAATATGTGGCGGGCCGAGAGGACCGCTCCAGAGCCGGCGGTGATTGCCCGACCCTATGAGAGTTCAACCACCCCCGCGGCGAGGGGTTCCGATGCTTTTGCCGGGCGGGCAGGAAAGTTCTCGCGCGGGGGGAGATCTGCGGCCTCCAATGCGAGGGGAGCGGCTGTCTCACGGACCGCGGACTTGTCCAAAAAGCCCCGCAGCAGCGCGATATGCGCGGGCAGTTCATCGACCGGAATGCGTTCAGCCTCTGGCACCTGCACCGGCCAGCAGCCCAAACCCCCCGGCGCAGTTTCTCCAGCAAGCAGCCCGCATCCGGCAAACAGTCATCGGCCAGATAGCCCGCCCCGCTCAGCCGGTTGCGCAGCGTATCGGCCATGCCGCCTGCCGCCCGCCCGACAAGCCTGCAAGAGGCTTCGACCCAGACATCATTCGCGTGATGCACCCGGCGGCCCGCGGCCCGCAGGGCACGGATGATCGCGCGGTCCTCGCCACAGGGGATTGGGGCGAAACCGCCGACGGCCTCATAGGCATCGCGGGTGAAGCCAAGGCTGGCCCCGGCGCTTCGCCGTGGCTGCCTTGCAAATCGGCGCAGTTCGGGGCGTGCCGCGCGTAGAGCGTGAGCACCAAGCGGCGGTAAGTCATTTCATGGGCCTCAAGCATTGGGTCTTGCTGCGCCAAACAGGCGGCCTCTTCGGGTTCAGCGTGACCCTGCCGCAGAGGGCGTCAAAGCGTTGGAGGTGGTGAATGCTGCGCGCGACCCAATCGGGGCTGACGCGGCAATCGGCATCGGTGGTCAGGATCTGGCGCAGATGAGGCATCTGTTCCAAGGCCACGGCGCAGCCCTTCCGCCGTGCCGCGCCGACCCCCATTCCGGGGGGAAGGTGAGATCGAGCACGGTGAGGTCGATGCCAAGCCGCCCCGCCGCCGCCGTGGCGATCTTGGCGGTGTCGTCATCGGTGTTGTTCACCACAAGGATTACGTGGACACGGTCGTTGCACTGGGGGGCAAGGGCGGTGAGGCAATCGCCGATCCGCTCCGCCTCGTTCCGGGCGGGGATGATGATTGCGGTGTCTTTCCAGCGCTCGAAACTCATCTGTCACCCTCCGGAAAGGCGCGGTCGATGCGGTAGTCCTCGGTCGCGCTGACGCAGGTGAAGGCATGGGTGTCGAGCGCCTTGGCAAAGCCGTTCAGCGCCTCCTCCCCTTGCAACGGATTGCCGGTGTCACCGCGCCAAGTCACGCAGATGATCTCGGCCTTCGGCCAGCGGGTCGCGATGTCGGTCGCCAGTTGGTCCAGCCCCGCATGATCCAGAAAATAGAGCACTTCGGAGAGGATCAGCAGATCGAAGTCCCCTCGGGCAGGGGGCCGGGATAGAACCCTTGGACGAAGCGCCCCTCCGGCACCGCTTTGCGCGCGGCGGTCAGGGCGCTGGCGACCGCATCCATCCCGGTATAGCGCGCGCAGATGTCGATCAGGTGGCGTGCCAATTGACCATTGCCGCAGCCGAGTTCAAAGGCCGAGCGGTAGCCATCCTGCGAAAGCGCCGCCCGCGTCGCGGCGAATTTGGCCTGCTCATAGGCGCTATGTTCGAACCCCCAAGGATCGCTCGTCTCGGCATAGAGACCTTGAAGATGATCCAACCCCACACCCATCACGGCATCCTCCAAAAAATTTCGTCTTGCTGCGCGAAGAGGTTGATCATCGACTCGGGCAGAACGAACCCCTCGGGATCGTCTTGCACGACTTGGCCAAGCTGGCTGCGATGCGCGCGGATCGCAGCACTCTTGGCGTCGCGATAGGCGGCGGTGTCGAGGGTCAGGGGGGCGTAGCCTGCTGTGTTCTCGGCGAAGTTCGGATCATCGAAACGGCTCCACACCGGATAGCTATGAAAATGCAGATCGGGGCGCTGCGCGCGCAGGCCGTCGGCCAGTGACGCGGTGGTTTTATGGTCGCAGTGTTTGTCCTCGCGGGCCGGGACGAAGATGTGACGTGCCGTTTGCGCGTCGATCACCTGCATCAGCTCGGTCAGGATGGCGTCGGCAGGCACCTCGTGCAATTGGCTGTCGGGATGGCCGAGCCATGTCAAATCCGCCGCGCCGCCACCAAGGAGATCGAGCGCCTCTGCCAATTCCGCGCGCCGCGTCTCGGCCAATCGGGCCGGGGGCCATGCGCGGGAACCGGGGTGGCTTGCGCCGCCATCGGTCAGGCAGATGACATGCGCCCCGGCCCCTGCGAAAGCGCGGGCCAAAAGACCGCCGCAGCCGAGTGTTTCGTCGTCCGGGTGCGGCGCCAGTACCACGATCTTTTCGCGGCCCGACAGAGCCTCGGCGAGGGGGGCGTTATGGCTCATCCAAAGACACCCCAAACCGTCTGGTCACTCGAAAGCGCATGGCGAGCGGCGCGTTGTAGGAAGGCGTCGCGCGCGGCTTGGCGCAGATAGACCGAAAGATCGCGCGCCATGCGGCCCGTCTCGGAGGTTCCGGTGAAATGGCGCAACCCGAGGCTTTGCTCCACCGCTTTGATCGCGTCGAGGGCGACCTCCTCGGTATAAATCCGCGCGGCGATGGCGGTGCTGACGAGGGTCTCCTCCGCGCGGTCATCCGCATCGGCGAGAGCGGCGCGTTCGACCAATGCCATACCAGCCCAGACCCGCATCAGCACCTGCATCAGGCGGCTCAATTGGGCCTCGGCCTCAAGCCGGTCCATGTCCCGCAGCGCAGTGGCTGCCGCATCAATCAACCCCGCCGCGGCGCCCGCCTGAAGCGCTGCGATCCGCCAGACGCCGCCGACGAAATGCGGCTCTTTCAGATAGTCGCCGGGGGCGCCGATAAGCGCGTCATCCTCAAGAGGCAGGCCGGAAAAATCATAGGTCCCCGAGGCCGTTGCCCGCATCCCCAGCATGTCCCATTGCGAGGCATCGCCGCGGGCGGGGTCGGTCACATCGATCAGCGCAAGCTGCACCTCGGGGCCGGAATTGAGCGAGACGAGCGTATGGGTCACAGTGCCGAGGCCGGAAGCGAAGATCTTCTCACCCTTCAAAACACCCTTTTCGGAACGCGCCGGATTGCTGCCATCGGCCCCCAAACGCCCAGAAGCCCGCCCTGCCGGATCACCTGTTTCGCCCGCTCCGCCTGCGCCGCACTGCCGTATAGGCGGATCAGGCGCAGCGCGTTGACGTGGCCCTCCCATAAACGGCCGACGCTGAGGTTGGCGGCACCGATCTGCATCAGCGCATGGGCGGTGCGCAAAGGGGCCGTGGCGCCATCTTCCAGCATCAGCCCCGCGTCACGCAGAATGTCGATAGAGCCGCTGATGGGGGCGGCGCCCGCCTCCTCGGCCCGTGCCGCGTGGCGCAGGGCCTTTCGAGCAGATTGCGAAAGGATATCCCTTTGCGACTGGGGCGGAAAAGGGTCGAAACGCGGCGCACTGTTCATGGCAGTGCCCGACAGCCGCGCAAGGATACACCTTTGAGATCAAGCGTCACGATACTGCCCCCCATTCGTGAAACGGGCAGCCTACGCGCGTGGCAGCACTGCCTTCGGGAGTGCAACCGTTCAACTTGTCTCTTGGTTCCCGCCTACGTTGCAACCGCGGCGGGGGGCGGATGTCAGCCCTCGGGAATCTCGCCCATCACCTTGGGCACATGGTAGCCCTTTTGCACCGCATCTCGCGCGCGCAGGCGCTGATACCACGCACGCACATTGGGATAGTCGGCAAGGTCGATCTGCTGCCATTCATAGCGCGACACCCAAGGCCAGCAGGCCATATCCGCGATGGAATATTCGCCGCAAATGTGGTCCCGCCCCTCAAGCTGTTTGTCGAGCACGCCGTAAAGCCGTTTGACCTCAGCCCCGAAACGCTCTTCGGCATAGGCCGCCTTGCCGGGGTTGAAATGCAAGAAGTGATGCGCCTGCCCGGCCATGGGCCAAAGCCGCCCATCTGCCACATCAACCATTGCATCACCTCGGCCCGCCCGGCCTGACCCTCGGGCAGGAAACGGCCATATTTCTCGGCGAGGTAGATCATGATCGCGCCGGATTCCATCAGGCTTACCCCAGTGTCATGGTCCACGATGGCGGGGATTTTATTGTTGGGGCTGATCTTTAGAAACTCGGGCGCGTGCTGCTCATCCTTGCCGATGTTGATGGCGTGCACATTGTAGTCGATTCCCAATTCTTCGAGCAGGATCGAGACCTTGCGGCCGTTGGGGGTGGTCCATGTGTAGAAATCAATCATCGCTTCGGTCCCATATGCAGAGGTGCGTTTCGGTTTCTTGCAATGTTAAGCAGGCGGTTTGCGGCGGGTCAACGCAAGGAACCACAGCGGCCTGCGGGGGTTTTGCTTAACAAGGCACCAATTTGCGGAGCGAAGATGCAGAACAGTGACCCCCTAGCGCAGCCCGACATCGCAGATCGCGCGAAATCCGTTTTGGAAGTGCTTTGCGACCGCGACATTCACATCGCCACGGCGGAAAGCTGCACCGGCGGGCTGGTCGCCGCGTTGCTGACGGATATTGAAGGGTGCTCCCACGCGTTCGAGCGGGGTTTCGTCACCTATACGGATCAATCCAAGCATGAGCTGTTGGGCGTCGATCGGGCGCTTTTGGACCGCTGCGGCGCGGTTTCGCGCCCCGTGGCGATTGCAATGGCCGAAGGCGCGCAGGACCGTTCCGGCGCGCAGATTGCCGTCTCGACCACCGGGTTCGCCGGGCCGGGCAGCGCCGAGGATGAAGAGGGGCTTGTGCATTTTGCGCTTGCACGCGAGGGGTGTAACACGGTTCATCGGGCCGAGTCCTTTGGTGCCATTGGCCGGGATGCGATCCGGCAGCGATGCCTTGAAACGATTTTGGATATGTTGGAGGAGAGCCTGACGTGAGCAAAAGCCAAGCCGCCGCCTTTACCGCCTACCACCGTCATGGCTTTGTCCGGGTGGCGACCTGCACGCCGCATGTGCGGCCCGCCGATGTGGCTTTCAACCGCGACAGCCTGCTGGACGAAATGCGCCGGGCCGATGCGGCGCGGGTGGATTTGCTGGTTTGCCCCGAACTGTCACTCTCGTCCTACGCCATCGACGATCTCCACATGCAGGATGCCCTGTTAACGGCGGTGGAAGAGGCGCTTGGTGACCTGATCGAGGCCAGCGCCGAGATGACCCCGTGATCCTGCTCGGCGCGCCACTGCGCCGTGAGGGGCGGCTTTACAATTGCGCCATTGCCATTTCACGCGGGCAGGTGCTCGGCGTGGTGCCGAAGTCCTACCTGCCCAATTACCGCGAGTTCTATGAGAAACGCTGGTTCGCCCATGGCCGTGACACCGGCGGAGAGATCACCGTCGCGGGCCGGCGAGTGCCTTTTGGCGATGACCTGATTTTCGAGGCGACGGACCTGCCCGGTCTGATTTTCCATGCCGAGATTTGCGAAGACCTCTGGACGCCGGCGCCGCCCTCGGCGGATGCGGCTCTCGGGGGCGCCTTGATCCTCGCCAATCTCTCGGCGTCCAATATCGTGATCGGCAAATCCTCTGACCGTCACCTGCTGTGCCGGTCGCAATCCATGCGCGCCTTCGCGGCCTATGTGTACTCCGCCGCCGGGCCGGGGGAGAGTACGACCGATCTGGCGTGGGACGGGCAGGGGATGATCCATGAGTTGGGCGATCTTCTGGCCGAATCCACCCGTTTCCCGCTGGAGCCGGAGCTGACCATCGCCGATGTAGATTGCGGGCGTATCCAGTCTGAGCGGATGCGAACGGGCAGTTTCCATGACGCCGCGCGGCACCGCGCGCCGGAATTCCGCCGGGTGACCTTTGCCCATCAACCGCATCACGAGAACGCCGGGCTGATCCGCCCGTGCGTCGTTTCCCCTATGTGCCGAACCGCGAAAGCCATCTTGACCAAGATTGCTATGAAGCGTTCAATATTCAGGTCGAAGGGCTACGCCGCCGCTTTGAGGCGACCAAGGGCAAGACCATGGTCATCGGCATTTCCGGCGGGTTGGATTCGACCCATGCGCTGATCGTGGCGGCAAAAGCCTGTGACCGTATGGGCATCCCGCGCGACCGGATCCTCGGCTTTACCATGCCGGGTTTCGCCACCTCCGAGGGCACCAAATCCAACGCGTGGAAATTGATGCAGGCCATGGGGATCACCGCGGATGAGATCGACATTCGCCCCGCCGCCCGGCAGATGCTTGAGGATATGGATCACCCCTTCTCGGACGGGGAGCCGGTCTATGACATCACCTTTGAAAACGTCCAAGCCGGGCTGCGCACCGATTATCTCTTCCGGCTCGCCAACCAGCGGCAGGGCTTTGTCATCGGCACCGGCGATCTGAGCGAATTGGCGCTTGGCTGGTGCACCTATGGCGTGGGCGACCAGATGAGCCACTATGCCGTGAACACCGGCGTCCCGAAAACGCTGATCCAGTATCTCATCCGTTGGGCCACCCGCTCGGGCCAGTTTGACGCTGAGACGGACAAGGTCTTGCAAGCCATTCTGGACACCGAAATTTCGCCCGAACTGGTGCCCGCGGGCGAAGATGAAGAGATTCAAAGCACCGAGTCGATGATCGGCCCCTATGAGCTGAACGACTTCTTTCTCTTCCACACCATGCGCTACGGGCTCGCCCCGTCAAAAGTGGCCTTTCTGGCCTGGCACGCTTGGCATGATGTCGAGGTAGGGCGCTGGCCCGAGGGCTTTCCGCAGGGCAAACGCAACGCCTATGATCTGGAGACGATCCGCCACTGGCTCGAAAAATTTCTGCACCGCTTCTTTGCCACCAGCCAGTTCAAGCGCTCGGCCCTGCCGAATGGGCCCAAGGTCAGCGCCGGGGGGCATTGTCGCCGCGCGGGGACTGGCGCGCCCCGTCGGACTCCGTTGCCACCCCGTGGCTGGAAGAGCTGCGCAGCAACGTGCCAGAGAGCTGGCCCCAGAGCTAAGCCGCGCTATTCCTCGCGGCTCAGCTCGCCTTCGACAAAGTTGGGGGTTAGCGGCGGTGCCGCGTGACGCTCTTGGGTTTCGGGATCGCTGCGCAGGGTCATGCGCAGCAGCCCCCATGCCACGATGGTCAACTGAAAGCCGCCAAGCGCCAGTGGCAGGCCCCGCGGCCCGAGTGTATCCAGCAGCACACCCGCCAGCAGCGGCCCGATCGCGGCGCCAATCCCTTGCATCAGCACCAGCCCGCCCGAGACGGCCACCACCGCCGAGCCGGGGGCGCGGTCGTTGACATGGGCGATGACGATGGATTGCGCGGGCAGAACCAGCCCGCCAATGGCAAAGCCCAGCACCAGCAGCATCGACCCCGAAGGCGCGGGGATCGGCAGGGTCAGCATCATCAAAGCACCGCCCGCCGCGGCCAGTCCTACGCCCAAGCCCCGGCGGCTCATCCGGTCGGAAACCCAGCCCAACGGGAATTGCAGCATCAGCCCGCCAATGGTGAAGGCCGCGATCAGCAGGGCGATGCGCGATTGGGTATAGCCCATCTCCTGTGCGAAGAGCGGTGCCAGCCCGTAGAACGTCCCGATAGAGGCCCCGACCAGCCCTGCACTGACCGCCCCGTAGGGCGACAGCCCCCACAGTCGGCGCAGCGACGGCGGCTCCTGCGCGCCTTCCGAGCGCGGCCCCTCTACACGGCTAAGCGAAATTGGCACCAGCGACAGCGACATCACGATGGAGACGAGCACGAAGAGGATGAACTCAGCCGGATCCCCGAGGTTCAGCAGGAACTGCCCCGCCGCGCCTGAGGCCATGCCGACCATGCCGTAGACCGCGAGCAATTTGCCCCGCTGCGCGGAACTGACCGAAGCGTTGAGCCAGCTTTCCGTCACGATGATCAACCCGGCAAAAGCGAACCCGGTCAGGCAGCGCACGGCGATCCAGACCCAAGGGTCGATGAAAGCCAAATGCATCAGCGCCGCCGCCGACGCGACAGAGGCGAGTGCGGCAAAGGTGCGGATATGGCCCACCCCGCTGATCAGCCGGGGTGCCACGAAGGAGCCCACGCTCAACCCCGCGAAAAAACCCGACATAATAAGGCCGGTGGTCGCCCCGCCAAACCCTTCAAGCCCCGCGCGCACGGCCAAAAGCGTGCCCTGCAACCCGTTGCTCATCTGCAAAAGCGAAAAGCCCAGTAGCAGTGTCGCCAGTGGTAGAACCGTCGCGCGCATGATGTCCCCTTGGTCTTCGATCCGGCTTGGGCCAGAATATGTGCGGCGGAAACGGAATTTCTAGTAATCAACCCCATTGCCCTTCCACCGGGCAGACTTCCGCGCCATAGTGATAGCAGCCAGCGGCCCCTTCGGGGAATGCCCAGCCAGTGATCAAGCAGAATTGACGTGCCTTTTTGGGGCCGATGCTCAATTATGCGCCTCGTAACATATTTTGAAAGCGCATCCCCCGTGAAAGCCCTGCGCCAATTTTTCGTATTTCTGCTGGTTCTCGTTGCGGGTCTCTACGCGATGTTAACCTATGTCCCCGCCTCCCGCCCCTATGTGGCGGAGACCGGCTTGCTCGATCTTCTGGGGATCGAGGAGGTCGCGGAGGCGCCACAGGCCTCTGGCCGGGGCTGGGGCGGCGGCGGGCCGTCGCTGGTCGTCACCGCCGGGGTCAGCGAAGAGACTTTGGCCGACCGGATCACCGCCATCGGCGACGGGCGCGCGCGCCGCTCCGTCACGCTGCGCTCCAACGCCGTGGGGGTCATCACCGATCTCAACCTGCCCGCCGGGCAGTTGATCGAGGCGGGCACCGTTGTGGCCCTGTTGGAGAATGAGGCCGAGCAGATCGCCCTGAAGCAAGCCGAATTGCAGCTTGAAAACGCCCAGACCGAGCAAGACCGCGTGGAGCGGTTGCAAAACACCGGCGCGGTCAGCGAAGTGCGCCTGCGCGAGACGGAACTGGCCCTGCAAAGCGCCGAGCTTGCGCTCAGCCAAGCGCAGTTCGATCTGTCGCAACGCCGCATCCTCGCGCCGATCTCGGGTTGGGTGGGGATCACCGATATCGAAGAAGGCGACCGCGTCAATGCGCAGGATCAACTCGCCACCATCACCGACCGCAGCGAGATCCTGATCGATTTCCGCGTGCCTGAGCGGGTGGTGAGCAAACTCTCCTTGGGCAAGGAAATCACCGTCACCCCGCTTGGCATGCGCGATTTGACCCTGACGGGTGAAGTCAGCGCCATCGACAGCGTGATCGACCGTGCCAGCCGCACGCTTCTGGTGCAGGGCCGCGTGCCGAACGAAGGGGACCAGCTGCGCGCGGGCATGGCCTTTTCGGTCAGCTTGACCTTTGTCGGCGATCCGTTTCTGGCGATCCCGCCGCTGGCGGTGCAATGGTCCTCGGACGGGCCGTTTGTCTGGACGGTACGGGAGGGCAAGGCGCACCAAGTCGCGGTCGAGATCGCGCAGCGCAACAGCAATTCCGTGCTCGTGCTGTCGGAGGATCTGACCGCCGATGATGTGGTGGTGACGGAAGGCGTGCAAACCCTGCGCGAAGGCGGCGAGGTGCGCGAGGTCAACCGCGCGGGCAGCGTGCAGTCAGATGCCGCCCCGACTGAGAAGACAACCCTATGAGCGCGGCCCCGACCGAGGACGCCACGCCGCCCGCGAGCACCGCCTCGGGCACCGCGCTTTTCGTGCGTCGCCCGATCCTTGCTTTCGTGCTGAACGCGCTGATCGTGCTGGCAGGTATCGCCGCGCTTTTCGGTGCGGAGGTGCGGGAGCTGCCCAATGTCGACCGGCCCGTGGTCACGGTCACCACGACCTTCTCGGGCGCCTCCCCGGAATCCGTCGATCAGGAGCTTACGGGGCGGATCGAAGGAGCCGTGGGCCGGGTCTCGGGCGTGCGGGCGATTTCATCGAACTCGCGCTTCGGGCGCAGCCGGGTCACCTTGGAGTTCAACGACAGCACCGACATCGACGTGGCCGCGACCGATGTGCGCGATGCGGTGGCGCGGATTGTGAACCAATTGCCCGAAGGGGCCGACCAGCCGCAGATCGTCAAGGCCGATGCCAATGCCCAGCCGGTGATGCGCATCGCCGTGACCTCCATGGGCCGCTCGCCGGAGGCGTTGACCAAACTGGTGCAGGACCGCGTCGAAGATCGACTGATCTCGGTCAACGGGGTGGCGGATTTGCAGGTCTACGGCGACCGTGAGCCGTTTTTCCGCGTCGATATCGACCAGTTGGAACTGGCCAGCCGGGGCCTGACCTTGGGCGATATCCAGCGCGCCTTGGCCGATGTGGCCTATGATGCGCCCGCGGGCGATCTGGCGGGCGACCGTCAGTCGATTAACGTGCGCACCACGGCCAGCGTCGTCACCACACAGGCGTTCGAGGCGATGGAGATCAAGCAGAACGTCCGGCTCGGCGATGTCGCCAGCGTCACGCTTGGCCCCGCCGAAGGGGAGACGATCCTGCGTGCCAATGGGCAATTGGGCCTCGGCATTGGCATCATCCGGCAGGCCACGTCGAACACGCTTGAGATCTCGCGCGATGTGCGCGCCGTGGTGGGGGAGTTGAACGAAACCCTGCCCGAGGACGTGCGGATTTTCGTCACCTCGGACGATGCGACCTTTATCTCAGGCTCGATCCGCGAGGTGCTCTCAACGCTGGCCTTTGCCGTGGGCATCGTGGTGGCGGTGATCTTTGTCTTCCTGCGTGATTTCCGCGCCACGCTGATCCCGGCGCTGACCCTACCGGTGGCGCTGATCGGCACTTTGGCGGCGATCTATCTGGTGGGCTTTTCGATCAATATCCTGACCCTGCTGGCGCTGGTTCTGGCCACCGGGATGGTCGTGGATGACGCGATTGTGGTGCTGGAGAATATCGTGCGCCAACGGGCGGCGGGCATGGGGCCGCGCGCGGCGGCGGTGCTGGGCACATCGCAGGTCTTCTTTGCCGTGGTGACCACCACGGCCACGCTGGCGGCGGTCTTTATCCCGCTGTCGTTCCTGCCCGGACAGGCGGGCGGGCTGTTTCGGGAGTTTGGCTTTACCCTCGCCATCGCGGTGATGCTGTCCTCGGTCGTGGCGCTCAGCCTTTGTCCAGTTTTGGCGAGCCGCCTTTTGACCAAACCCGCGGCAGAGAACCCGCGCGGCCCTGTCGTGTGGCTTGGCAACCTGCTTTACCGCGCCTATGCGGCGACCCTCAGATGGGCGCTGGCGATGCCCTATGTCGTGGTGCTGATCGCGGCCTTCGTCGCGCTGACGGCGGTGCTGGTCTCGGGCGAGATTCGGCAAGAGCTGACCCCGCGCGAAGATCGCGCCGTAGCGCTGCTCAGCGTCTCGGCCCCGCAGGGCGTCTCGCTTGATTATACGCAAAGCAAGATGCGCGAGATCGAAGACCTGATCACCCCGCTGCAAGAGGCCGGAGAGGTGACGAATATCTTCTCCATCACCGGGTTTGGCGCGGACAATCGGGGTTTTATGGTGTTCACGCTCGCCGGTTGGGAAGACCGTGCGCGCAGCCAAGATGAGATTGTGGGCGAGATCAACGGCAAGCTGCGCGGCATCGTGGGCGTGCGGGCCTTTGCAATTCAGCCGAACTCCCTCGGGATTCGCGGCGCGGGGCGCGGCCTGTCTTTCGCCATCACAGGCAACAACTACGAGCAATTGTCGCAAGTCGCACAGGCGATGGTGGACCGGTTGAGCGCGAACCCCGCGATGGGGCAGGTGCGGCTGGAATATGAACGCACGCAGCCGCAGCTTTTCGTGCAGATCGACCGGACGCTGGCCGCTGACCTCGGCGTCGACATCACCGGGCTGGGGCAGGCTTTGCAGGCGATGCTCGACGGGCGCGAGGTGGCATCGGTCTTTATCGACGACACCAGCTATGGCGTGCAGATGCTGTCGACCTCGGACCCGGTGAACGACCCGCGCGACCTTGAGAACGTCTTTGTCCAATCGGGCAACGGGCAGATGATTTCGCTAGCCAGTTTCGTGATCCTCGAAGAACGCGCCGTCGCGCCCGAGTTGGACCGGGAGGGCCAGAACCGCTCAGTCGAGATTTCCGCCGGGCTGACGCCGGGCCTGTCATTGGGCGATGCGTTGGAACAGGTGCGCGCGGTGGGGCAGGAGGTGTTGGACGATGAAAACCTGATCGTGCCGCTGGCCGAGGCCGCCGCGTTGGATCAAACCAGTTCGGGGCTTTTCGTGACCTTCGGCTTTGCGATCCTCGTGGTTTTCCTTGTCCTCGCCGCGCAGTTCGAAAGCTTCATCTCTGCCATCGTGGTGATGGCCACGGTGCCCTTGGGGCTGGCCTGCGCGATCTTCGCGCTGCTGATGACGGGGCAGAGCCTGAACGTTTACAGCCAAATCGGGCTGGTCATGTTGATCGGGATCATGGCCAAGAACGGTATTCTGATTGTCGAATTTGCCAACCAATTGCGCGATCAGGGGGCGGATATCCACGCGGCGATCTTTGGCGCCTCCACCATCCGGCTGCGTCCGGTGATGATGACGATGACCTCGACCGTCTTGGGCGGCGTGCCGTTGATCCTTTCGGCGGGCGCGGGGGCCGAGGCGCGCGAGGCGCTTGGCTGGGTGATCGTCGGGGGGCTGGGCATGGCCACGCTCTCGACCCTCTATCTCACCCCGGTCGCCTATTTCCTGCTGGCGCGGTTCACCACGCCCAAAGCCGCCGAAGAAGCCCGGCTGCAGGCCGAGCTGTCTGAGGCGCAACCGGTCTGAGCCCGCCCGATATTTACGCATGGATGCAACTTCGCGCTACAATGCGCGTTTAGTCCTGTAGCATCGAGTGGAAAGGGGCAAAAACGTGCAGGGCGATTTGGAACTGGCTAAGACGAACCACGCGGCGTCGACCCAAGGGGCGAACAGCCAAAGCCTGTTCAATGACAAGACCACATGGCGCGTCGCCCGGGCCGATCGGTTCGGCCTTATCGTCGATGCGGCGGATTATTTCCGGGTCCTGCGCGAGATTTTCCTCGGGGCGCGGCAGCAGCTGATGCTGATCGGCTGGGATTTCGATTTCGAGCTTGAGATGCTGCCGGGCGAAAGTGACGAAGACGGCAACGCACCCGACGGCTATCCCAACCAGCTTGGCGCCTTTGTCGAGGCGGTGGTGGAGCGGACGCCGGATCTTCATGTCTACCTGCTGAAATGGAACGGCGCTGTGCTGGCCGCGCCGGGACGGTTGGTGCCCTCGTTAGCGCTCAGCCTTTTCGGTGGCGACCGGATTCATTTTGCGTTGGACGGCCATCACCCCTTCGGCGCCTGCCACCACCAAAAGATTGTCGTGGCCGACGACGCTCTGGCCTTCTGCGGCGGGATCGACGCGACCGAGGACCGCTGGGACACACCCGATCACTTGCCGAACGACCCGCGCCGCCTGCGCAAGGATGGCACGCCCTCTGACCCTTGGCATGACGCAACCTCGGCCATGTCAGGCCCCGCCGCCGCGGCCTTGGGTGAGCTTTCGCGTCGGCGTTGGTTCCGCGCCACGGGGGATGAGATCGCGCGGCCTGAGGATGCGCCCATGTCCGAATGGCCCGAAGACCTGCCGATTGATGCCGAAGGCGTCGAGGTGGGCATCGCCCGGACCGAGCCGCCTTTCGACGAAGAGCCGCTGATCAATGAGATCGAACGCCTCTATATCGCGGGGATCCAATCGGCGCGTGACTATATCTATATTGAATCGCAGTACCTCGCCGCCGCTTCGGTCTGCGATGCGCTTAAAGCCAGGTTGGCCGAAGAGGATGGGCCGGAGATCGTCATCATCAACCCGCGCGATGCGGAATCCCAGTTGGAAGATGACGCCATGCATGTCCTGCGGGAGCGGCTCGTCGAAGAGCTAAAACGCGCGGATCACCAGAACCGCTTTCGCATCTATTTCCCCGTCACCAAGGAGGGGGAGCCGATCTATGTTCATGCGAAGATCATGATTATCGACGATCATCTTTTGCGTCTTGGTTCCAGCAACCTCAACAACCGTTCCATGGGGTTTGATACCGAGTGTGACGTCGCGATCGAACACCCGGCGAAGGTGATCGAAGGGTTCAGAACCCGCTTGATTGCCGAGCACCTCGGGCTGCCGCCCGAACGTGTGGCCGAGGTGATGGAAGAGAAGAAGTCGATGATCGGGACCATCGAAACCCTCAACCGCAAGAAGGGCCGTGGCCTGCGGGCGGTGTTCCGGGGCAGCGAGACTGTCGTCGGTGGATTCCTCGCCAATACCCGCTTGCTCGACCCGCGCTACCATCCGGGCGAAAACACCGCCACCGGGCGCGGCATTCGCCCGCGGCACATGGCGCTGATCGCGGGCGGGCTGGGGCTTGCATGGCTTGCGTGGCGCAAATGGGGGCGGAGCGACGACCAGCGTTCGTAAAGGCTAGGGGGTGGCTTCGGCGGTTGGTGCTTTAAGCGAGACGGGTGCGGGTTCAGCCGGTGCGGCAAGCACCTGCCGCGAGGTCTCTGCAATCCAAGCGATGCCATAGAGCGCCGCCGTTCCGACAAGAGGCAGAACCCACGGCATCCACTGCGCCTCTGGCCGCGCCATCATCGCCACCTGACAGATCAGCGCCAGAACGGTGCCGCTGGCAAAGACCAGCAGACCATGCCGCCCGATCAACCGAACCGGGCTGGCCAGGGCATGGGCCGACAGGCGGGTGACGGTCTGCAACTGTGACAGGAAATATCCCAAGGCCAGAATGTGAACGAACCGCGGGGCGGAGAGATAGGTCTTGTCGTGCGAAGTGATGTTGAAGGGCACCCCGGCCTCTCTCAAATGATGCATTTGCAGGTTCAGGAAACGGCCCAAACCCGGCACATAGCGCCATGCGAAGACGCCCAGCAGGACGGCGGCGGACAGCCAGAACAGCGCTTGCGAGTTCGGGAAAAAGCGGCAGCCCTGCCGCTGGCTCAGACCCACCAGCAGCCCGCAGACAAAGATCGCTTGCCATGCGAAGGGGTTGAAGAACCAGCCGCCCGGGTTGGGGTAGTTCGGCAGGTTAAGCCGGAAGACACCGGTCAGCAGCCAAAGCACCAGCGACAGCGCGAGAAGCAGGCGCGGCCAGCGCAGCCCTAGCATGATCGCCGCCGGGGCGCAGATCAGCAGGACCGAATAGGCGGGCAGGATGTTCACATAGCCGAACTGATGCGTCAAAAGCGGTATCCCGATCACGCTTTGGGTCGGGTTTTGAAAGAGCTGCCGCATGTTGATCTTGGTCAGGAAGGCGGCCTCTGTCGTGATCTGGAAGGCGGCGGCGAAGATGGCTAAGGCCACTGCTGAGAGCAGGAGCTGCACCACATAAAGCGACCACGCCCGTTTCCACAGGGGCGCGATGGCACGCCAGAGGCCGTGACGCACCCTGCCTCGCGCGATGAAACGGGGCGTATAGGCCAAGCCTGCGGCGATGCCGGACATGAGGAAGAACGCCTCTGCCGCGTCGGCGAAACCGAGGTTGCGGATGGTCAGGGCCTCATAGGGGTTGCCCGGGACGTGGTTGATGAAAATCATCACCAGCGCCAGCCCGCGAAACAGGTCGATGCGCGGATCGCGGGCGGATTTGGGAGCCGCGCCGGCAGCCAGCGCGGCGGGCGACAGCCCGGTGTTAGGCGGTGGCATGGGGCAGATCCGCCGCTTTGGGTTCTGGCATCAGATGTTCGTCATTCCACGTCAGCCGCCAAACGTCGCAGATACTGTCGTATTCCGCGACGACATCGCGCGGCGCGGCATCCTCGGGCACGGCGAAAAGCCTGCGGGGCAGGGGGCGGGAGGTCCAGGCGATGAGCAGCGGGGCCAGCAGCATCGGGACCGCGACGGGCAGCAGCCAGACGGTCAGATCGGGCGCGACCCATTGCACCGCCGCGAGGATCACCGCGCCAATGAACACGATCCACCGGCCCGCAGCCCAGCCATCGGCCAAACTCAACTGGCCCTCGTTCCGTTGGTTGGCGGGCCAACCGCCGTCTTGGCCCGAGAGGACCTGCATCACTGCCCGGCTGTGGTAGAGCAGCATCAAAGGGGCCAGAAGCGTGGTTAGCACGATCTCGGTCAGCACCGAGAGCGCCATCCGCAAAGCACGGCCAAAGTCGCGCGCCCGGTCGGTGAGAAGCGCATGGATCAGGATCAGCAGCTTTGGCACCACCAACAGCCCAGCACGCCCAAGGCCAGCAGCGTGATCTCGCGCGCGCTGGTATCGGGGAAGACGGGGAAAAGCTGATAGGGGCCGGGAAAATACTCCGGCGGCGGCGCGTAGAGCGTGCTGATCGCCGAGGTGATCAGAAAGGCCGCCCAGAGAAGCGAGACGACATAGGCGGTCACATTCTGCAAAAAGACAAAGCGGCTCCACCCCGCCAAGCCGGGCGCGAAGATCAGCCGCGCATGTTGCAGGTTGCCTTGGCACCAGCGCCGCTCGCGCCGCGCGAAGGAAAGGACGTTTTCGGGGCCCTCCTCAAAGGAGCCGCCCAAGGTCTCATCCACCTCGACCTTCCAACCGGCGCGGGCGAGCAAGGCCGCCTCGACATAATCATGGCTCAGGATATGCCCGCCCAAGGGTGGCGGGCCAGAGAGTTCGGGCAGGCCACAGCTTTCGGCAAAGGCGCGGACGCGGATGATCGCGTTATGGCCCCAAAACGGCCCCGTGGCCCCCTGCATGCGGGCAAGGCCACGGGTGAAGATCGGCCCATGGAACCACGAGGCGAACTGCAAGGCGCGGCCAAAGAAAGACCGCGCGCCGATGATCTTGGGCAGGGTCTGCAAGAGCCCCAGCTGCGGATCGGCCTGCATCCGCGCGATCATGGCGCGGATCGTCTCGCCCTCCATCAGACTGTCGGCGTCAAGGATCACGGCAAAGTCATAGGCCCCGCCGTAGCTGCGAATGAACTCTTCGATATTGCCCGCCTTGCGGCCCGCATTGTCCTGCCGCCTGCGGTAGAAGATGCGGCCTTGGCCCTCGGTCTCGCGCAGCAGGCGGGCGAAGGCGAATTGCTCTTTCCCGGCCAGCGCGTCATCGCGTGTGTCCGACAGAACCACGAAATCCGCCGTAACCCCGGCCCGGGCGACGGAGCGGTCAATCGCGGCGATGCGGGCGAAGGTGGTAAGCGGGTCTTCGTTGCAGATGGGCACCGCGATCACCGTGCGCGGCTGCGGTGCCTCAAGCGCGGGGCGGGGCGGCGTCGATCTGCCGCCGAAAAGCCCGATCAGCGCCAGCAACGCCCCCCAAGCCAACCAAGCGGTGGTGGCGAAAACGAGCAAGGCCCGGAGGCCGTCCCAGCCGCTGAACCCATCTCGCGCCGCAGCCTCGGCCAAAAGGGTCGCGGCAAGGGCTGCGGCGCCGAGCGACAACAGCAGGGCGACCGCCCGTGCAAAACGGGTCGGGCCATCCGCCGCGATCTGCCTGTGCTGGGGTGTCATGGTGCTCAGGCCTTACGCCGCAGCAGAAATGCCCGCGCAAGGTCGGCCAGCCCGGCCAGATGGCCGCGCCGTTCCAAGCTCTGCCGTGGCATCGCAAGCGGGGCAGCGGGCGGCATCCAGTTCTCGGCCTCGCCAGCCATTGCAGAAGTGGGGGTCGTCGCGTCTTGAAGGGTCATGCGTTGATCCATTGGTACACCCATGTCTCTGTCAGATTGCGGTCATATCCCGATAGAACTGCCTTGATTTCGACGATGGCGTCAGGCTCGGCGCGCAGTTCCAGCACCAGCCGCCATTCGTCCCTGCCATCCACCCGGCTTAGGATCGCCTCCACGATCTCGCCGTTTTGTGCGCTGGTGACGGGTTCAAGCTCGGCGTCGCTCGGCATATCGCTGAGCTGTCCGCCGGCGAAGTCGATGACGAATTTGCGGGTCTCGGTGTCTGCCTCAACACCCGCCACCCCGCCATGGCCCGAGCGCAGCCGCACCACGCGGCCAAGGGTCTGCGGCGTCGCGCCCGGCGGGGTCATCCCCCAGTGCATGCGGTAGCCGTAGGCCAGTTCATCGCCCGCGCGGGTCTCCCCTTCGGGGATCCAATAGGCCACGATGTTGTCATTGCCTTCCAGATCCGAAGGTATCTCGACCAGCCGCAGCGTGCCTTTGCCCCAGTCGCCCATGGGTTCGATCATCAGCGAGGGGCGGCGTTCGTAATGGGCCTGCGCGTCGAGGTAATGCTCAAAGTCCCGATTGCGCTGCGCCAGCCCGAAAGACCGCGGGCTCTGCGCCCCGAAATAGGAACTCGCCAAACGCGGCGGATTGTTCAGCGGGCGGCAGAGGGTGGTATCCTTGCCTGTGTTCAGCACCAAGACTTCGCTGTCATGCACCGCGGGGCGGAAGTCGTCGAAATTGCCCTTATCCGCGCCATTGTGCAAAAACATCGAGGTCAGCGGCGCGATGCCAAGCTGTTTGATGTCTTCGCGCAGGAAGAGCCGCATGGTGACTTCGACGGTGGTGTCTTCGCCCGGTGTGATCACGAATTGATAGGCCCCGGTCACCGAAGGGCTGTCGAGCGCGGCATAGATCGTGACGCTATCGTCACCCGGTTCGGGGCGGCGCAGCCAAACCTCGCTGAAGCGGGGGAATTCCTCACCTTCGGGCAGGCCGGTGTTGACGGCCAATCCCCGCGCGCTGAGACCATAGAGCGTGTCCTTGCCCAAGGCGCGGAAATAGCTCGCCCCTTGGAAGACGATCAATTCATCGAAAATATCGGCCCGGTTGAGCGGGGTGTGCAGGCGGAAACCGGCGACGCCCGGCATCTCGGCATTGGGCGGGATCGACTTGGCGAGTTCTTCGTCGTCATACTCAAAATCGGCGGTGGTAAAGCCCATCGGTTCCACCGCGTCGCCCCGGACCTCGTTCATCTTCACCGCTTCCTTAAACAGCCAGCCGGGGTGGAAGGCGTGCAGCCTGAAGGCCACGCCCTTTTCCTGCCAGCGGGCCTGCTCGGGCCGGAACCGGATGCGCTGGTAGGCGTCATAATCCAGATCGGCAAGGAAGCCTTCGACCGGCTTCGGGGCCACATAGGAGGTCTGGGCCAATCGCCGCATATCTTCGACCAGTGCGTCGAAGGTGAAGGAGGCGGCGGGCACCTCCTGCGCCGCGCTGTGCCGCGGCATGAGCGCGGCGGCAAAGGACGCGGCGGAGAGGGTGAGGAACTGGCGGCGTTCTAGGGTTTCGGACCGCTGTTCAATCGGTCGTGCAGTCGGGAAATTCGGCAAAACAATACCTCAGAAGACACGTTAAGAGTGTGCAATTTTTCCCCTATCTAATCTTTTTGCGGAGGCTGGAAACTTGATATTGCAACTATCAGCGGATTGCCGCAGGGCAGCGCGGAAAACCGCCGATCCGGCTGCTGCGCGGCGGGGGCTGCACAAATTTTCGCCTTGATTTCCGTAGGATCGGCTCTTTTTTGTGACAATCGCCCTGCGATGGTGGCAAGATTTTGCGGCGCTTTGAGGCGTGTTTGGGCGGGATCGCGCCCCACCCCCGCGGGAGGGCGGCGCGCGGTGGGGGTCAGACGGCGTCGAGCCCTTCGGCCAGCAAACGCTCAAGACTGCGCATCTCGGCCTCCGTCAGGGGAATCCCCTTGGCCCGCGTCTCGGCACGCGCCTTGAACCGGCGCTGCGAGGGCAGCCGCGCCCCTTGCCCGGTGATCGCATCAAAGAGGGTTTCCGCCCGCGCGAAGGGGTCGCCGGGGCGGCCTGCGGCAAACGTTTTGGGGTCGAAGGCGATGATCAATTCGCCATGGGCGGGCGCAAGGGTGAGCGAGCCCAAGGCATCGCGCGCTTCAGGGCTGGTCAGGTCACCGATCATCACCCCGGCAAGCAATTCGATCATGGTCGAGATGGCCGATCCCTTGTGACTGCCGAAGGGCAGCATAGCCCCGGCGAGGGCGGCTTCGGGGTCGGTCGTCGGGCTGCCATCGGGTGCGATGGCCCAGCCTTCGGGCAGGGGCGTGCCCGCGCGGCGGTGCAATTCGATCTCCCCCGCGCGGCGACGCTGGTGGCGAAATCGAAAACGTAAGGGTCGCCCCCTTCCCGGGGCCAGCCAAAGGCGAAAGGGTTGGTCCCCATCAAGGGGTCGGTTCCGCCCGAGGGGGCGACGCTGGCATAGCTGGGGCACATGGCCATGGCTGCAAGGCCCATCTCGGTCAGCGCCTCGATCTCGGGCCAGAGGGCGGCGAAATGGGTGCAATCGTTGATCACCATGGCGGCGATTCCGGTGGTGCGGCAACGCTCGGCCAGCACCGGCGCGCCTGCTTCGAAGGCCGCGTTGGAGAAGCCGCCGCCTGCGTTCACGCGCACCACGGCGCTGTCGTCATGATGCACCTGTGGCACGGCGTCGGGCACCACCTTTCCC
Organism: Sulfitobacter faviae; assembly: GCF_029870955.1. NCBI lineage: Bacteria > Pseudomonadati > Pseudomonadota > Alphaproteobacteria > Rhodobacterales > Roseobacteraceae > Sulfitobacter > Sulfitobacter faviae. The sequence continues at coordinate 124,401 of NZ_PGFQ01000002.1, forward strand.
GCCTTGATCGTGCGCAGGCAGCCTTCGATCCGGTAGATGCCGTGGGATTTGCAGGCATCGCCTTCGCCCGCGACAATCACCCGCGCGAGGGCGGCGGCATTCAGGGGCGACAGGCCCCCGCCTTGGAAAATCCGAATGACCATCGCGGTCAGGTCATCGTGAGAGAGGGTTGTGTCGGCCATCTGAAACCTCGCAGGGCTTGGGTTGCAATCATGCATACATCATGTATGCAGATGCGGAGAGACGCAAGCTGACACCGGGCCGCGGCCCGCAAGAAAGGATAGAAGATGGCCTTTACTCCCCACGGCAAACACCTGATCGCTGGCGAATGGATCGCCACGGATGATCGCTTTAGCTCTAGCCCCGCCCATGGGCCTGCGCATGACTTCTCGGTCGGCACGGTGGAACTGGTCGACCAAGCCTGCGAAGCCGCCGAAGCTGCGTTTTGGGACTATGGCTATTCCAGCCGCGCGACCCGCGCCAAATTCCTCAACGCCATCGCCGATGAGATCGACGCCCGCGGGGCCGAGATCACCGAGATCGGCAGCCAAGAAAGCGGCCTGCCCGAAGCGCGGCTCGAAGGGGAGCGGGGCCGGACCGTGGGCCAACTCCGCCTTTTCGCGGCGCATATCGAAAAGGGTGACTATCTGGACCGTCGCTTCGATGCCGCCATGCCCGACCGCCAGCCCGCCCCGCGGCCCGCGATAACTATGGTCCAACGCCCCATCGGCCCCGTGGCCGTCTTTGGCGCGTCGAACTTCCCGCTGGCTTTCTCCGTGGCGGGCGGTGACACCGCAGCGGCGCTGGCGGCGGGCTGCCCGGTCGTGGTCAAAGGCCACTCCGCCCATCCCGGCACCGGAGAGATCGTGGCCGAAGCGATCCATGCCGCGGTTGAAAGCTGCGGCATGCCGCGCGGGGTCTTCTCGCTGATCCAAGGCGGCAACCGCGCCGTGGGGCAGGCCGTGGTGCAGCATCCGCTGATCAAGGCCGTGGGCTTCACCGGCTCGCTCGCCGGGGGCCGGGCGCTCTTCGATCTCTGCGCCGCGCGGCCAGAGCCGATCCCCTTCTTTGGCGAGTTGGGCTCGGTCAACCCGATGTTCATGCTGCCCGCCGCGATGGCGGCACGGGCCGAGGAGCTTGGCAAGGGCTGGGCGGCATCGCTGACCATGGGCGCGGGCCAGTTCTGCACCAATCCCGGGATCGCCGTGGTGATTGACGGGCCGGGCGCCGACGCCTTCGTGCAGAACGCGGCAACAGCGCTGCAAGACGTGGCCCGCAGGTCATGCTGACAGACGGTATCGCGGAGGCCTATTGCGCAGGGCGGGACAAGTTCAAATCCGCGCCAAGCCTGCGCCAGGTGCATCTGGCCGACAGCGAAGGCCGCACCGCCGCGCCTGCCCTCTTCGAAACCACGGGCGAAGAGTTCAAGGCCAATCCGACGCTGCACGAAGAGGTCTTCGGCCCTCTAGGCTTGGTGGTGCGGGTCTCTTCGCTCGAAGAGATGCGCGCGCTGGCGTTGGAACTGGACGGGCAATTGACCATCACCCTGCATATGGATGACGCGGATGTCGACGCCGCGCGCGACCTCATGCCGGTGCTGGAGCGCAAGGCGGGTCGCCTGTTGGCCAACGGTTTCCCGACAGGGGTCGAGGTGGTGGATTCCATGGTGCATGGCGGGCCGTATCCGGCCAGCACCAACTTCGGCGCGACCAGCGTGGGCACCCTGTCGATCCGCCGTTTCCTGCGGCCCGTGTCCTATCAGAACCTGCCCGAGGCGCTGCTCCCGGAAGACGCGGCGGAATAATCTAAGATCGGAAAAGCCGGGCCGCGCGCCCGGCTTTTCGCATTTGTTACGCCGTGGGGGCAGCCCGACCGGCTGCTCTTTCGCGACCATGCTGGCCAGGCTGGAATGTATCAAAAATATGTCGACATGCCGGTAAAAGTTAAAAATACATATTGTATTTTTAATGAAGACATTGTTCCTTCATACCACCCCGCACCCCGTCCAGAGAGAGTCGGGGGCGACCAACCCAAGAGGGAGATACCTATGAAATTCACGCAACTCGCCGGGAGCCTCGTGGCTGCGACCGTGATCGGCACAGCCGCTCAGGCCGACAAACTGGACGACATCATTTCTTCGGGCACGCTGCGCTGCGCCGTGGTGCTGGACTTCCCGCCCATGGGCTCGCGCGATGACAGCAATACGCCCGTTGGCTTCGATGTGGACTATTGCAATGACCTGGCCGCCGCCCTTGGCGTCGAAGCCGAGATCGTGGAGACGCCCTTCCCCGACCGTATTCCCGCCCTCGTCTCGGGCCGTGCGGATGTGGGTGTTGCCTCCACCTCTGACACGCTGGAGCGCGCTAAGACCGTTGGTTTCTCGGTGCCCTATTTCGCCTTCACCAACGTTGTGCTGACCCGCGAAGACGCGGGCGTCGACAGCTTTGAAAGCCTCAAGGGCAAGACCGTGGGCTCCGTCGCGGGCACTTTCGAAGCCATCGCGCTGGAAGAGCAGGTCGACGCATGGGACGAAGGCAGCTTCCGTTCCTACCAGAGCCAAGCGGACGTCTTCCTGTCGTTGGCCCAAGGCCAGATCGACGCGACGGTCGTGACCTCCACCGTGGCCTCCTCCATCGTGGCGAGCGGCAAGTTCGACGGTTTGACCATCGCGGGCGATGCGCCGTTCGACGTGGACTATGTCGGTCTGATCGGCCTGCGTCAGGAATACGGTCTGCTGAACTACCTCGACCTCTTCGTGAACCAGCAGGTGCGCTCGGGCCGTTATCAGGAACTGTTCGACAAATGGGTCGGCGGCGAGGCGCCGGATCTGACCATCGCCAAAGCCTATCGCTGATGAATGCGGGGGCCGCGACCTGCGGCCCCCCTGCCGATAACCGCTGATCGGAGCAAGAGATGGGCAACTATACCTTTCAATGGCGACAGGCCTTTCGCGCCTTACCAGAGATGCTGGAAGGCGCGCTGGTCACGCTGCAAATATCGATCCTGTCGATGCTCATCGGCATTGCCATCGCCGTGCTGCTGGCCGTGGGCCGGGATGCCAAATCGGCTTGGCTGCGGGCGCCTGCGACCGCATGGGTCGAAGTGGCGCGCAACACGCCGGCGCTGTTTCAGATTTACATGGCGCATTTCGGGCTCGGGTCTTTCGGGATCTATCTCAGCCCCTACGCCGCGCTGCTGGCCGGGATCGCCTTCAACAACGCGGGCTACCTTTGCGAGACGTTCCGCGGCGCGATGCGCGCCATTCCGGGCACGCAGCTGCGCGCCGGGCGGTCACTGGGCATGGGGCAGGCCAAGGCGTTTCGCTTGATCATCCTGCCGCAGATGTTCCGCATCTCGTTCCTGCCGACGACGAACCAGATGATCTGGGCGATCTTGATGACCTCTCTGGGTGTCACGGTGGGGCTGAATTCGGATCTCGCCGGGGTGACGCAAGACCTCAACGCGCGCAGCTTCCGAACCTTTGAATTCTTCGCATTGGCGGCGGTGATCTACTACGTGATCGCCAAGACCGTGATGCTTGGCGCACGGCTGCTTGCCGCCCGCCTGTTTCGCTACTGAAGGAAGAGAATAGATGTTTGATACGGCTCTGACCTTCAACGACCTGTTGTTCATGCTCAAAGGCGCGGGGGTGACGCTTTCGGTCACCGCCTTCGCGGTGGTGGGCGGCACGCTGCTGGGGGTGTTCTTCGGGGTGCTGCGCAGCCAGATCAGCCCATGGGCGGCGCTGCCGCTGACCTTCGTGCTGGATATCTTCCGCTCGGTTCCGCTGCTGATCCAACTGATCCTTGCCAACGCTTTTCAGGCCATCGCGGGCTGGGGGATTTCGCCCTTCGTGACCTCCTGCATCGTGCTGGCGCTCTATACCTCGGCCTATTGCACCGAGATCGTGCGCGGCGCGATCGAGGCGGTGCCTTCGGTCACCCGCCGTGCGGCGCGCTCGCTTGGCATGACATGGGGGCAGGATCTCACGCAGATCGTCTTTCCCATGGCGCTGCGGGTCGGCCTGCCCAGTTGGATCGGCCTGACGCTTGGCGTGATGAAAGACAGCGCGCTGGTGATGTGGCTTGGCATCATCGAATTGCTGCGCGCCTCGCAAATTCTGGTGACACGCCTGCAAGAGCCGATGTTCATCCTGCTCGTGACCGGCGCGATCTACTTCGCGCTCAGTTTCCCCATTGCCCGGCTTGGCAGCCGCTTGGAAAAAAGGTGGCAAGAAAATGATTGAGATTGAAAACGTCCACAAATCCTTTGGTGCGCTTCAGGTGCTCAAGGGCATCGACCTGACCGTGCAAAAAGGCGAGGTCGTCTCGGTGATCGGCGGCTCGGGTTCGGGCAAATCGACGCTCTTGACCTGCATCAACGGGTTGGAGCCGATCGACAGGGGCCGCATCGTCGTCGACGGGACCGAGGTTCACGCCCGCGACACCGACCTGAACAAGCTGCGCCGCAAGATCGGCATCGTGTTCCAGCAGTTCAACGCCTTTCCGCATTTGACGGTGTTGGAAAACGTCACGCTGGCCCCGCGCAAGGTCAAAGGCATCGCCCGCAAAGAAGCCGAAGAGATCGCAGTGCAGCAGCTTTCGCATGTCGGTCTGGCCGATAAGCTCGATGTTTACCCTAGCCGCCTGTCGGGCGGGCAGCAGCAGCGGATGGCGATTGCGCGTGCATTGGCGATGTCGCCCGATTACATTCTCTTTGACGAGGTGACCTCGGCCCTCGACCCGCAACTGGTGGGCGAGGTGCTGGACACGCTCAAACTGCTGGCAGATGAAGGGATGACGATGATCTGTGTCACCCATGAGATGAGTTTCGCACGCGATGTGTCGGACCGTGTGGCCTTCTTTCACAAGGGCGTCATGGCCGAGATCGGCGCGCCGGATCAGATCTTTGGTGATCCGCAGCAAGAAGAGACCCGTCAATTCCTGTCGAGCGTGCGGTAATGAACCAAACCCCGGTGACGGTCGTCGGCGCGGGCGTGGTGGGCCTGTCCATCGCGCTGGCGCTTCAGGCGCGCGGGCTACCCGTGCGGGTGATCGACCGTGAAGGCCCGGCGGCGGGCGCTTCGGCGGGCAACGCGGGTGCCTTTGCATTTACCGAGATCCTGCCGCTCGCCTCGCCCCGGATGATCCGGCAGGCGCCGAAATGGCTGCTTGACCCGCTGGGGCCGCTGTCGGTGCCGCCGCGCTATGCCGGGCGGATCGCCCCGTGGATGTGGCGTTTTTGGAAAGCAAGCTGGCCCGCGCAGCTGCGGGCCTCGACCGTGGCGCAGACGGCGCTGATGAAACTCTCGCAAGCCGCGCTCGACCCGCATCTGGCGCTGAGCGGTCTGGCCCATATGCTGCGCCATGACGGACAGTTGCAGGTCTATGAAAGCGAGGCCGAGTTTCGCGCCTCCCTCCCCGGATGGCAAGCCCGCGAAGAGGCGGGGATTGCCTTCACCCATCTCAAGGGTGATGAGATTGCGGCCTATCAGCCCGGTCTCGCGCCCGGCTTCACCCATGCGACCTTCACCCCGGAATGGCAATCGATCTCGGATCCGCACGACTATGTGCTGGCGATGGCCGAACGCTTCCGGGCGGGGGGCGGAGAGATCACCATCACCGGCGCCGAGCGGCTGGTCGCAGGCGGGGTCGAGACCTCTGATGGGTTCATACCGGGCCGCGTGGTGCTGGCCGCCGGCGCACATTCGCATCACCTCGCGCGGACCGCTGGCGCGAAAATCCCGCTTGAGACCGAGCGCGGCTATAACACGACCCTGCCCGCCGGGGCCTTCGACCTGAAGCGCCAGATCACTTTCGGCGGCCATGGCTTTGTCATCAGCAAGGTGGGCCACGGGCTGCGCGTCGGCGGGGCGGTGGAACTCGGCGGGCTCGACCTGCCGCCGAACTTTGCCCGGGCCGATGCGATGCTGAAAAAGGCCAAGCGCTTTCTGCCGGGGCTCGACACCTCGGGCGGCACGCAATGGATGGGTTTTCGCCCCTCACTGCCGACAGCCTGCCCGCCATCGGCGCGCTGCCAAGCCGCCCGGATGTGTTCTGCGCCTTTGGCCACGGGCATCTGGGCCTCACCCAATCGGCGGGCACCGCCGCCATCATCGCGGATCTTATGACCGGCCAAGACCCCGGCATCGACCTGACCCCCTTCTCTCCCGCCCGTTTCTAGAGGCTGACATGACGCAACACACATTTCCCTGTATCGACGGCCATACCTGCGGCAACCCGGTACGGCTCGTCACCGGCGGCGCGCCGCTGTTGAAGGGCGCGAACATGCTGGAAAAGCGCGCCCATTTTCTGGCGGAATACGACTGGATCCGCACCGGTCTGATGTTCGAGCCGCGCGGGCACGACCAGATGTCGGGCGCGATCCTTTACCCACCGACGCGGGATGATTGCGACATCGCAGTGCTGTTCATCGAGACCTCGGGCTGCCTGCCGATGTGCGGCCACGGCACCATCGGCACCGTCACCATCGCGCTTGAGAACGGGCTGGTCACCCCCGCCACCCCCGGCCAATTGCGCCTTGAAACCCCTGCCGGGCGGGTCGATGTGACCTACCGGCAAGAGGGGCGTTTCGTCGAAGAGGTGCGCCTGACCAACGTGCCCGCCTTCCTCCACGCCGAAGGGCTGACGGCAGAGGTCGAGGGTTTGGGCGAAGTGGTGGTTGATGTGGCCTATGGCGGCAATTTCTACGCCATCGTTGAGCCCCAGAAGAACTTCCGCGATATGGCGGATTTCTCGGTCTCCGAACTGGTCGGTCTGAGCCCCAAACTCCGTGCCGCGCTCAATGCGAAATATGTGTTCACCCACCCCGAACATCCCGCGATCAACGGGCTGAGCCATATCCTCTGGACCGGCGCCCCCCGCGCGGGAGAGGCGCACGCCCGCAACGCGGTTTTCTACGGTGACAAGGCGATCGATCGTTCCCCCTGCGGCACTGGCACCTCGGCGCGGATGGCGCAGTTGGCGGCCAAGGGCAAACTGAATGTGGGCGATGATTTCGTCCATGAATCCATCATCGGCTCCATGTTCAAAGGCCGTGTTGAAGCGGCGGCAGAGGTGGCCGGCAGGCCCGCGATCATCCCTTCCATCGCAGGTTGGGCGCGGGTGACGGGTTTTAACACCATTTTCATCGACGAGCGTGACCCCTTCGCGCACGGCTTTGTCGTCACCTGAATTGGAGGGGTTCCACATGGCGCAAATCATCGTTCCCGCCGCAGCCCAAGGCGCGGTGCTGGCTTCCTCTGAGGGGCTGAGTTTCTGGGGCGGCGTCGATCCGGCCACGGGCAAGGTCATCGATGCGCATCACCCGCTTTGCGGTCAATCGCTCGCGGGGAAGATCCTGCTCATGCCCACCAGCCGCGGCTCTTGCACCGGCAGCGGCGTGCTGCTGGAACTGGCGTTGAACGGTCATGCCCCTGCTGCCCTCGTGTTTCGCGAGGCCGAAGACATCCTGACCTTAGGCGCGCTGATCGCGGGCAAGATGTTCGACAAGCCGCTCGCGGTGCTGCGCCTCGGGGCCGAGGATTACGACCTGCTCGCCAAATCCCGCAGCGCGCGGATCACGCCTGAGATGCTCAGCACCGATGACTGGGATCTGCCCCTGTCGGACAGGCCCGCCCGCGCCCTGCATCTCACTGCCGAGGATCAAGCGATGCTGGACGGGGCCGAGGGCAAAGCCGTGCAACTGGCGATGGAGATCACCTGCACCATGGCGCAGGGGCAGGGGGCCGAGCGGCTGGTCGACGTGACGCGCGTGCATATCGACGGCTGCATCTACGCCAGCCCCGCCAACCTGCTCTTTGCCCAGACCATGGCCGATATGGGCTCGAAGGTGCGCGTGCCGACGACGATGAATGCGATCTCGGTCGATCACGGCAATTGGCGCGGTCAAGGCGTGCCGCCGGATTTCGGCCTGCCCGCCAGCCGTTTGGCCGACGCCTATGTTACCATGGGCGCGCGGCCCAGTTTCACCTGTGCGCCCTACCAATTGCCCGCCCCGCCCGAACGCGGCGAATTCATCGCGTGGTCGGAGTCAAACGCGGTGATCTATGCCAATAGCGTGCTTGGCGCGCGGACGGTGAAACATCCCGATTTCCTCGACCTGTGCATCGCGCTCACCGCGCGCGCACCGCTCTCAGGGGTCTATCTGGAGGAACATCGCGCCCCGCGCCGGGTGATCGAAGTGGAACTGCCCGCGGAGTATGACGAGGCGATCTGGCCGATGCTGGGCTGGCTCGCGGGGCAGGCCGCCCCGGACCGGATCCCGGTCCTGCGCGGGTTGGAGGGGGCCGCCCCGAATGAGGATGACCTCAAAGCGCTCTGCGCGGCCTTTGGCACTACTTCCGCAGCCCCGATGCTGCATGTGGCTGGGGTCACACCCGAAGCCGACCTGCCCCCTGTCGCAGAGGCCGATACGTTCCGCCTCACATCCGATGACCTGCGCCGCGTTTGGCGGCAGTTCAACGCCGGGGCCGCGACGGTCGATCTCGTGGCCTTCGGCAGCCCGCATTTCTCGCACGCCGAATGCCGCGCGCTCGACACCGCCCTCGCCGGGCGCAAGCGCCATGCCGACACGGCTGTCATCGTGACGCTCGGCCAAGACACGCTGCAAGCGGCGCGCGATGACGGCACCGTGGCGCGGCTGGAGGCCGCGGGCGTGCAGGTGGTGCCCGACATCTGCTGGTGCTCGATTTCCGAGCCGGTTTTCCCGCCCTCGGCCAAGGTGCTGATGACCAACTCGGGCAAATACGCCCATTACGCCCCGGTCTGTCGGGCCGGGCCGTGCGCTTTGGCAGTATCGCCGATTGTGTGGAGGCCGCCGTGTCGGGGCGTGCGGGGGAGGCATTGCCGAGATGGCTGACCGAGGAGGAGACGAAGGATGCGTAGCAGCAAGACGGTGCATGTGATCTCGGCCCATGCCGAGGGTGAGGTGGGCGATGTGATCGTGGGTGGTGTCACCCCGCCGCCGGGTGAGACGCTGTGGGAGCAGAGCCGCTGGATCGCGCGGGATGAGACCCTGCGCAACTTCGTGTTGAACGAGCCGCGCGGCGGGGTGTTTCGTCATGTGAACCTGCTGGTCCCGCCGAAAGACCCCCGCGCCGATGCGGCCTTCATCATCATGGAGCCGGAGGACACGCCGCCGATGTCTGGTTCCAATTCGATCTGCGTCTCGACCGTGCTGCTCGACGGGGGCATCCTGCCGATGACGGAGCCTGTGACGGAGCTAACCCTCGAAGCGCCGGGCGGGCTGGTGAAGGTCCGCGCCGAATGTCGCAATGGCAAGGCGGAGCGTATTTTCGTACAGAACCTGCCAAGCTTCGCGGCGCGTCTGGATGTGCCGCTTGAGGTCGAAGGGCTGGGCACGCTCACTGTCGATACCGCCTATGGCGGCGACAGTTTCGTCGTCGTCGATGCCGCCGCCATGGGGTTTTCGCTAGAGGCCCATGAGGCCCATGACATCGCGCGGCTTGGCGTGCGGATCACCGATGCGGCCAATGCGGCGATGCGGTTCGACCACCCTGAGAACCCCGATTGGCAGCATTTCTCTTTCTGCCTGTTCGCCGGTCCAGTCACCCGCGATGAGACCGGCCTGCGCGCCGGGGCGGCGGTGGCGATCCAGCCGGGCAAGGTGGACCGTTCGCCCACTGGCACCGCCCTTTGCGCGCGGATGGCCCTGCTGCACGCGCGGGGGGAAATGGGACTGGAGGACAGCCTGACCACCGTGTCGCTGATCGGGTCGACCTTCACGGGGCGCATCTTGGGCGAGACGCGGGTGGGCGAACATACGGCCATCCAGCCAGAACTGTCGGGCCGGGGCTGGGTCACGGGCATCCACCAACATATGCTCGACCCCGATGACCCTTGGCCGGGCGGCTACCGCTTGTCCGACACATGGGGTGCGCGCGGCTAGGCGCGCCTTTTGCCACGTTGAACCCCGCCGCCCGGGGCAGCCCCGGGGCCAATCTTTACAACCTCGCGCCGCCTCGGCGCGAAGCCGCCGTGTTTGGCTGACGCGAGGCAACGTCTTGCATGTGCTCTTCGTTTTCGATTGATTACTTTTCAATCAGAACACGAACTTTCAAACAACGGAGAGTCACCATGAAGCTACGCACCACACTCGCATCCTCCGCATTGGCGCTAAGCCTTGCCTTTCAGGCCCATGCCGCCGATGTGCCCGAGGGCGTGAATCTTGCCGAAGATCAGACCTATACCTTCTGGCTGCTCGACGCGATCAAGTCGATGGACCCGCAGATCAACACCGACGTCGAAGGCTCGGACGTGCTGCGCAACCTTTTCGAGGGGCTCTACAACGAAGATGGCAACGGTGAGCTGGTCCCCGGTGTGGCGCTCGACCACGAAGTTTCGGAAGACGGCAAGACCTATACGTTCAACCTGCGCGACGACGCCAAGTGGTCCAACGGGGAGCCGGTCACGGCGAATGACTTCGTCTATTCATGGCGCCGTCTGGCCGACCCGGCGACCGCCTCGGAATACGCCTGGTACATGGAGTTGATGCAGGTCGAGAATGCGCCCGAGATCATCGCCGGGGACAAGTCCCCTGATGAGCTGGGCATCCGCGCCATCGACGACCACACGCTTGAGGTCAAGATCACCACGCCGCTGCCCTATTTCCCGCAGATGCTGGTGCACGGCTCGACCTTCCCCGTGCTGCAAAGCGTGGTTGAGGAACATGGCGACGACTGGACCGATGCGGGCACGCTTGTCGGAAACGGCGCCTATACGCTGGTCGAGCACCAGCTGGGCGAGCGTGTCGTGATGGAAAAGAACGACACCTATTGGGACGCCGAGAACGTGGTGATGGAAGAGATCATCGCGCTGACGATCAACGACGTGAACCAAGCCCTGACCCGCTATCTGGCCGGTGAGCTGGACCGCGTGGACATCCCCGCCGGTCAGTATCCCCGTCTGAAAAAAGAGTATCCCGAACAGGCGGTCTCCACCCCCTATAACTGCTCCTACATCTACATGCTGAACGTGGGTGAGAAGGGGCCGGAGGCGTTGAAAAACGTCAATGTGCGCAGGGCGTTGGCCTATGCCATCGACCGCGACATCATCGTCGACCGCATCCTGCAGGGCGGCCAGAAGCCTTCGTACAACTGGACCCACTGGGCGATTGCCGATTTCGAGCGTCCCGAACTGGACTGGGCCGATAACATGGATCAGGCGCAGCGTGTGGAGAAGGCCAAGGAACTGCTGGCCGAGGCGGGCTACGGCCCCGACAACCCGCTGGATCTGACATTGCAGTACAACACCTCGGAAGATCACAAGAAGATCGCCATCGCCGCGTCGCAAATGCTCAAGCAGATCGGTGTGAACCTCACGCTCGACAACTATGAGTGGAAGGTCCACACCGACCGGATGCAGAACCAAGACTACGACATGGCGCGTTACGCTTGGTGCGGTGACTACAACGAGGCGTCGACCTATCTCGACCTGCTGACCTCCTATTCGGGCCATAACAACGGCGAGTTTTATAACGACGCCTATGACACGCTCATGAAGGACAGCAAGACCGCCGAGGATCCGCAGCCGCTTTATCAAGAAGCGGAGAAGATCTTGGCCGAGGAAATGCCGATCATCCCGATCTACCATTACGCGAACGTCGACATGATCGCGGAAGACATCGAAGGTCTGCCCGAGAACAACGTGAACAACACTTGGTACGGCAAAGACCTCTACCGTACCGCAGAGTAACCTCTCGACATTCGGGCAGCCCGGCGGTTATGGCACGGGCTGCCCGATTCTATTCTACACCCCCACAAACCCCGTATTCGGAGCGCGCGCCTCTTGCTCAGTTACATCCTCAAGCGCCTTGCCATCGCTATTCCGACGCTTCTGGTTTTGATCGTCATCTCTTTCCTGCTGATGCATTCCGCCCCCGGTGGCCCCTTCACCTCCGAGCGCGAGTTGCCGCCGCAGGTGCTGGCGAACCTCAATGCGAAATACGGGCTGGACGATCCCCTTTGGAAGCAGATCACCTCCTACGTCTGGGGCATCGTGACCGAGTTCGATTTCGGGCCGAGCTTCGTCTACAAGGACCGTTCGGTGAACGAGATCATCGCCCAAGGTTTCCCGATCACGCTGACGTACGGCCTTTTGTCCTTCGCCGTGGCGGTCATCGTCGGTGTGAGCCTCGGCGTCGCCGCCGCCGTGCGGCACAACTCGGCGCTGGACTATGCCGCCGTCGGCGTCTCCATCGGGGCGCAGGTGCTGCCGAACTTCGTCATGGCGCCGATTCTCGTGCTGGTCTTCACGCTCTGGCTCGGCTGGCTGCCGGGCGGCGGATGGCAGGGGCCGGAATACTGGATCATGCCGGTGATCGCGCTCTCGACCTCCTTCATGGCCTCAATCGCGCGGATCACCCGCTCGTCCATGCTCGAGGTGCTGACCTCGAACCACATCCGCACCGCCCGCGCCAAGGGCCTGCCCGAGCGCCGGGTGATCCTGCGCCACGCGCTAAAACCCGCGATGCTGCCGGTGATTTCCTACCTCGGGCCCGCCTTCGTGGCGATGATCACCGGCTCCGTGGTGGTCGACATCTATTTCTCCACCGGCGGCATCGGCAAAGCCTTCGTCGATTCGGCGCTGAACCGTGACTACGCGGTGATGATGGGGGTGACGATCCTCGTCGGTGCGCTGACCATCTTCTTCAACCTCGTGGTCGACATCCTTTACGGGTGGATCGACCCCAAGATCCGGTACTGACATGGTGATGACATCCGAACAACGGGTCGAGACCAGCGAGATCGCCGCCAAGGGCCGCTCCCCCTGGGCTGACGCGCGGCGGCGGTTCTTCCGCAACAAGGCGGCGCTGATGGGGCTGGTGATCCTCGGCTTCGTCGTGGCCTTCGCGCTCTTCGGCAACAGCCTCGCACAATGGTCGAACGAGGAGCTCGACTACAACGTCATGGGCCAGATTGTCGAACTGGGCGGCCCGTCGATCGAGAGCGGCCATTACTTCGGCACCGACGATCTGGGCCGTGACCTCTTTGCACGCACCGTGCAGGGCACCCAGATCAGCCTCGCCGTGGGCCTCGTCGGTGCGCTGATCGCCTGTATCGTCGGCACGCTCTACGGCGCGGTGGCGGGCTATTTCGGCGGGCGCACCGACAGCATCATGATGCGGCTTGTCGATATCTTCATGGCCGTGCCTTACATGTTCGTGCTGATCCTGCTCTTGGTCATGTACGGCCGCTCGATCACCATCCTCTTTGCCGGTGTCGGCCTGATCTCATGGATGGAGATGGCCCGCATCGTGCGCGGCCAGACCCTGACCATCAAGGGCCGCGAATTTGTCGAGGCGGCCCGCGCCACCGGCGTTTCCGCCCCGGTCATCATCCTGCGCCATATCGTGCCCAATCTACTGGGGGTGATCGCCGTCTATGCCACGCTGCTGGTCCCGCTGATGATTCTGACCGAGAGCTTCATCTCTTTCCTCGGCCTTGGCGTGCAGGAGCCGCTGACCTCCCTCGGGGCGCTGATCTCCGAAGGCGCGGGCACCATCGCCTATGGCACCACCTGGCAGTTGGGCTTCCCGCTGCTGTTCTTCTGTCTCACGCTCTTCGGCCTGTTCTTCATCGGCGACGGGCTTCGTGACGCGCTCGACCCCAAGGATCGCTGATGTCTCTGCTGGAAATCGACAAGCTCAACGTCACCTTCGAGGGCGACGACGGCCCCGTTCACGCGGTCAACGACCTGTCGCTCTCGATCGACCGGGGCGAGACCCTCGGCATCGTCGGCGAAAGCGGCTCGGGCAAGTCGCAGACCGCCTTTTCGATCATGGGCCTTCTGGCGCCGAACGGCCGCACCGGCGGGTCGATCCGCTTCGACGGGCAGGAGATTCTCGGCGCCAAGCCCAAGGTGCTGAACAAGATCCGGGCCGAGCGGATCGCGATGATCTTCCAAGACCCGATGACCTCGCTCAATCCCTACATGCGGATTTCCGAGCAGATGGCCGAGGTGCTGACCCTGCACCAAGGGCTGTCCAAGCGCGACGCACTGGCGGAATCGGTGCGGATGCTGGACGCGGTGAAAATCCCGGCGGCCAAGGAGCGTATCCGCCTCTTCCCGCATGAATTCTCTGGTGGCATGCGCCAGCGTGTGATGATCGCCATGTCGCTGCTCTGCAAACCGGACCTGTTGATTGCGGACGAACCGACCACCGCGCTCGACGTTACCGTGCAGGCGCAGATCATGGACCTCTTGGGCGATCTACAAAAGGATTTCGGCATGGCCACGATCCTCATCACCCATGACCTCGGCGTCGTGGCGGGCTTCTGCGAGCGGGTGCTGGTCATGTACGGCGGCCGCGTGATGGAGCAAGGCCCGACCGAGCCGCTTTTTGCCGAACCCACGCATCCCTACACCCGCGGTCTTCTAGCCGCCGTGCCGCGCGTTGACGACGAGGACGCCACCATGAAGGCGATCCCCGGCAACCCGCCCAACATGGCCGCCCCGCCCGAAGGCTGCCCGTTCCGTCCGCGCTGCGATTACGCCGGCGACGATTGCCGCGTGATGCCGCCCTTGGCCCCCTTCGACGGCGCGCGCGCTCGCGCCTGCCACCGTCCCATTGCGGAGGTCACCTCATGAGCCCGCTGCTTTCCGTCCGCGACCTGCACGTCAAATTCCCGATCACCCGCGCCGGCGACATGCCTTGGACCAAGCCGCGCATCCTGCATGCGGTCAACGGGGTGAGCTTCGATCTGGAACCCGGCAAGACCCTCGGTGTCGTGGGCGAATCCGGCTGCGGCAAATCCACCCTCGCGCGCGGGCTGATCCAAATGGTCCCGTCCGAGGGGCAGGTCATGTGGCAGGGTGAGACCGATCTACTGTCGCTCAGCCCCGCCGGATGAAACCCTACCGGTCCGAGATCCAGATGGTGTTTCAGGACCCGCTCGCCTCACTCAACCCGCGTATGACGCTGGGGCAGATCATCGCCGAGCCGCTGAAGACCCACCGCCCCGACGTGCCCGCCCGCGAGCGCCGCGCCCGGGTGGCGCAGATGATGGAGCGCGTGGGCCTGCTGCCGCAGATGATCAACCGCTACCCCCATGAATTCTCCGGCGGCCAGTGCCAGCGCATCGGCATCGCCCGTGCGCTGATCGTGGAACCCAAGCTCCTGATCTGCGACGAGCCGGTTTCGGCGCTCGACGTCTCGATTCAGGCGCAGGTGATCGAGCTTCTCAAAGAGTTGCAGCGCGATCTGGGGCTCGCGATGATCTTCATCGCCCATGACCTCAGCGTGGTAAAGAACATCTCGGACGAGGTCATGGTGCTCTATCTGGGCCGCGTGATGGAGAAGGCGCCGAAGGCGCAGCTCTACGACGATCCGCAGCATCCCTACACGCAGGCGCTGCTTTCCGCCGTACCGATCCCGGACCCAATCGCCGAGCGCGCCAAGCAGATCGTGCCGATGAGCGGCGACATGCCCTCGCCGATGAACCCGCCCTCGGGCTGTGTCTTCCGTGGCCGCTGCCCGCGGGCGCAGGCCGATTGCGCGCAGGTGGTGCCGCAACCGGGCGAGTCGCTGCATCAGGTCGCTTGCATTCACCCCGGCCCGCTGCAAGCCAGCGAGACCGCAGCGCAGTAAGTCTGCGGGCGGTACCGGAATGAAAACTCCAGAATAATCAACCCCTCAGGGGCGGCGTGCGTTCGCCGCTGCCTCGCCCTATCCGCGAAAAATGATATACGTCTATCAAAAATGATTGACGTATATCAAAATTTCCCCCTAGATAGGCCCCGAGATGCGCAGGCTGGGAGGGCCAGCGCGCGGGGGAGGGGCCATGACAAGTCCGACGTTAAGCGATGTCGCACGCGCTGCCGGGGTGAGCTATGCCACCGCGGACCGGGTGATCAACAACCGCGGCAACGTGGCGGAAAAGTCCATCGCCAAGGTGCGCGAAGCGGTCGCGTCGCTTGGCTATGTGCGCAATGTCGCGGCGGCGAACCTGTCACGCGGGCGGGTCTACCGGCTCGCTTTCCTGATCCCCCGCGGCTCCAACGCCTTTTTCAACCGCATCCGCCAGCACATCGAACATACCGCCGCCCATCAGGCCACCGAACGCGTCACCGCCGAGGTGATCGAGGTCGCGGCCTTCGCCGTCGAAGGGCTGCAAGACAGCATTTCGGACCTGCTGGAACGGGATTTCGACGGTGTCGCCATCGTCGGTTTGCAAAGCGCGGCGCTTGAGGCTCCTTTGGCCGCCCTGCGGGATAAGGGGGTGGCCGTGGTGGGCCTCGTCTCCGACCTGCCGCAGGCCGCCCGCGCCGCCTATATCGGGATCGACAACATCGCCGCCGGGCGCACCGCGGGGCGCATGGTGGGGCTTGCCCATGGCGGGCAGGGCGGGCGGGTGCAGACCTTTGCAGGCTCGCTGGACGCGCGCGACCACGCAGAGCGTCTGACCGGCTTTCGCGAAGTGTTGCAGGCCGATTTCCCGCAGGTTGAATTGCTGGATCCGATCATGACGAAGGACGACGCGCAGGTGCTGAACGCGCAGACGCGTCAGGCGCTCGGCCAGACGGAGCTGACAGCACTTTACAACGTGGGCGCGGGCAACAGCGGGTTGATCGCCGCCCTGCAAGAGGAGCGGGGCACAAGGCCCTTCTGCGTGGTGCATGAACTGGTCGCGCATTCGCGTCAGGCGCTGCTTGAGCGGCATATCGATCTGGTGATCGATCAGCGCCCGGATGTCGAGATCAACCGCGCCTTCACCGTCTTGCGTGCGCTGATCGACCAAAAGGAATTGCCGCCGATGCCGGACCTCGTGCCGACGATTTATGTGCGGGACAATCTGCCCGCCGACACATTGACCGATAAGATGAAGGCCAAGATAGATGACTGATTTCTTTAAAGATATAAAGCCCCTCACCTATGACCCCGAGGGGGCCGATCTGGCCTTTCGCCACTACAATCCCGACGAGATCGCCATGGGCAAACGGATGGAGGATCACCTGCGTTTCGCCGTGGCCTATTGGCATTCCTTCGCATGGCCGGGCGGCGATCCCTTTGGCGGGCAGACCTTCGATCGCCCGTGGTTCGGTGACACGATGGATTTGGCAAAGCTCAAGGCCGATGTGGCCTTTGAGATGTTCGATCTGCTGAACGCGCCCTTCTTCTGCTGGCACGATGCCGACATCCGCCCCGAGGGGGACACATTCGCCGAAAGCCTGCGCAATTTCGAAGAGATCATTGATTATCTCGGCACCAAGATGGAAGGCTCCAAAACCAAGCTGCTTTGGGGCACGGCGAACCTCTTTGGTCACCGGCGCTTCATGTCGGGCGCGGCCACCAATCCCGACCCTGAGATTTTCGCCTGGTCCGCCGCCACGGTCAAAGCCTGCATGGATGCGACCCATAAGCTGGGCGGTCAGAACTACGTCCTCTGGGGCGGGCGCGAAGGTTATGAGACCCTGCTTAACACCGACCTGAAGCGCGAACGCCAGCAGGCCGGGCGCTTCTTGCAGATGGCGGTGGAGTACAAACACAAGATCGGTTTCGAAGGCGCCATTCTGGTGGAGCCCAAGCCGCAGGAGCCGACCAAACATCAGTATGATTTCGACGTGGCTACGGTCTATGGTTTCCTCAAGGAGTTTGGGCTGGAGAACGAAGTTCAGATGAACATCGAACAGGGCCATGCGATCCTTGCAGGCCATTCGTTCGAACATGAGCTGGCGCTCGCCGCGTCCTTGGGGATTTTCGGCTCAATCGACATGAACCGCAACGACTATCAATCGGGCTGGGACACGGATCAATTCCCCAACAACGTGCCCGAAGTGGCGCTGGCCTATTACGAGGTGCTGAAGGCGGGCGGTTTCACCACCGGCGGCACCAATTTCGACGCCAAGCTGCGGCGGCAATCGCTCGATCCGGTCGATCTGGTCGCGGCCCATGCGGGCGCGATGGATGTCTGCGCGCGGGGCTTCAAAGCCGCCGCCGCCATGCTGGAGGATGGCACGATTGAGGCCATGCGCGCCGAGCGCTACGCGGGGTGGGAGACGCCCAAGGCCAAGGCGATGCTGGAGGGGGATCTGGCCTCAATCGCTGCGCAGGTCGTCCAAGACGGCATTAACCCGCAGCCCCGCTCGGGCCGGCAGGAAATTCTGGAGAACATCGTGAACCGGTTCGTTTGAGCCGGGGAAAGGGAGGAACATTATGAAGACGATCAAGGGACCGGCGCTGTTTCTGGCGCAATTCGCGGGCGATGAGGCGCCCTTCAACTCTTGGGACAGCATCACCAAATGGGCCGCCGATTGTGGCTACAAAGGCGTGCAAGTGCCCAGTTGGGACGCGCGGCTGATCGACTTGGCCAAGGCCGCGTCGAGCAAGGATTACTGCGACGAGTTCAAGGGCAAGGCGGTCGAAAACGGCGTGGAGGTGACCGAGCTTTCGACACATCTTCAGGGCCAGTTGGTCGCCGTGCATCCGGCCTATGACACGGCCTTTGACGGCTTCGCCGTCGAAGAAGTGCGCGGCAATCCCAAGGCGCGGCAGGAATGGGCGGTCGAGCAGGTGAAACTGGCGCTTTCGGCGTCCAAGAACATGGGGATCGGGGCGCATGCGACCTTCTCGGGCGCTTTGGCTTGGCCCTATGTCTACCCTTGGCCGCAGCGGCCTGCCGGGCTGATTGAGACGGCCTTTGACGAACTCGCCGCGCGTTGGCTGCCGATCTTGAACCATGCCGAGGACTGCGGTGTCGATGTCTGCTATGAGATCCACCCCGGCGAAGATCTGCATGATGGCATCACCTATGAGATGTTTCTAGAGCGCACGGGCAATCACGCGCGCGCCAACATGCTCTATGACCCCAGCCACTACGTCCTGCAATGTCTTGACTACATTGATAACATCGACATCTACAAAGACCGGATCAAGATGTTCCACGTCAAGGATGCCGAGTTCAATCCGACGGGCCGTCAGGGGGTCTATTCGGGCTATCAAAGCTGGACGGACCGCGCCGGGCGGTTCCGGTCGCTGGGCGACGGGCAGGTTGATTTCGGCGCTGTCTTTTCCAAAATGGCGGCGAATGATTTCGATGGCTGGGCCGTGGTGGAATGGGAATGCTGCCTCAAACACCCCGAAGACGGGGCGCGTGAGGGGGCGCAATTCGTCTCCGATCACATCATTCGCGTGACCGACAAAGCCTTTGATGACTTCGCCGATGGCGGCACCGATGAGGCGGCAAACCGCAAAATGCTGGGGATCGACTGATGGCACGTATTCGACTTGGCATGGTGGGCGGCGGCAATGACGCCTTTATCGGCGGGGTGCACCGCATCGCCTCGCGCATTGACGACCGGTTTGATCTGGTGGCAGGCGCGCTGTCTTCGACCCCCGAGAAATCCGCCGCCAGTGCGGAGGCTTTGGGCATCCCGCGCTCCTACGGCAGTTTCGAGGAGATGGCCGAGGCCGAAGCCGCCCGCGAGGACGGGATTGAGGCGGTCTCAATCGTCACGCCCAACCACGTTCATGCCGCTGCTGCAAAGGCCTTCTTGGCCAAGGGCATCCATGTGATCTGCGACAAGCCCCTGACCTCCACGCTCGAGGATGCGGAGGCGTTGGCGGCCAGTGTCGCGGAGGCCGAGGCGCTTTTCATCCTCACCCATAATTACACCGGCTATCCGATGATCCGCCAAGCGCGGGCCATGGTGGCGGCGGGTGATCTGGGGGAGATCCGGATCGTTCAGGCGGAGTATCCGCAGGACTGGCTGACCGCGCCGATGGAGAACGAAGGCGTCAAACAGGCCGAATGGCGCACCGATCCCGCACGCTCGGGCGCGGGCGGCTCGGTGGGCGATATCGGCACCCATGCCCATAACCTTGCGTGCTTTGTAAGCGGCTTGCAGGTCGAAAGCATCGCCGCCGATCTGCAAAGTTGGGGCGCGGGGCGCAAGCTGGATGACAACGCCCATATGATGCTGCGCTTTGCTGGCGGCGCGCGCGGCATGCTGTGGTCAAGCCAAGTGGCTCCGGGGAATGAGAATGCGCTGAAGCTGCGTATCTATGGCGACAAGGGCGGTTTGGAATGGTCGCAAGAGGATCCCAACTACCTCTGGTTCACGCCATTGGGAGAGCCGAAGCGCCTGATCACCCGCAACGGGGCAGGGGCGTCTGAGGCGTCGCAATCGGTAAGCCGCATTCCCGGCGGCCACCCCGAGGGCTACCTCGAAGGGTTTGCCACGATCTATAACGAGGCCGCCGATGCGATCCGCGCCGTGCAGGGCGGGGCGAGCCGCGAAAGCGCCATGGGTTTGCTGCCGGACATCACGGCGGGCATGGCGGGGATGCGTTTCATCAATGCCTGTGTCACCTCCTCGGCCAATGATGCGGCGTGGACCAAGCTATGAGTGCCACCCCCGTTCTTGCCCTGCGCGACGTGAGCAAGAGCTTCGGCTCGATCGAAGTGCTGCATGGCGTGACCCTCGCGCTAGAGCCGGGGACCGTTCATGCGCTGATCGGTGAGAACGGGGCGGGCAAATCGACGACGATGAAGATCATGGCGGGCTATCAACTACCCTCCAAAGGCGCTGTCGAACTCGATGGTGCAGCGGTCCGTTTCGACAGTCTGCATGAGGGCGAAATGGCCGGGATCGTGATGATCCACCAAGAGTTCAACTTGGCCGAACAGCTCACCGTTGAGCAGAACATCTTTCTGGGCCGCGAGTTGAAACGCGGGCCGCTGCTCGACAAGGCCGAGATGCGGCGGCGCACGCGGGACTATCTTGATCGGGTGGCCTGCAACGTCTCTCCGGATGCGCTGGTCTCGCGTCTGTCGAATTCCGACAAACAGATGGTCGAGATCGCCAAGGCCCTGTCGCGCGATGCGCGGGTGTTGATCATGGACGAGCCGACGGCGGTGCTGACCAAACGCGAGACCGATGTGCTGTTCAAACAGGTCGCGGCCCTGCGCGCGGCGGGGACGGCGGTCTTGTTCACCTCGCATAAATTAGACGAAGTGGCCGAGATCTCGGACCATGTCACCATCATGCGCGATGGCGCGGTGGTGCAGTCCAGCCCGACCTCTGAGATCACCGAAGACGAAATGGCCACCGCCATGGTGGGCCGCGATGTCTCTGACCTCTACCCCGCCAAACCCGGTGTGGAGCGGGGCGCGCCAGAGGTGCTCTCGGTCGAAAACCTCAGCGTGCCGGGCTTTGCCAGCAATGTGTCTTTTTCACTGCGACAGGGGGAGATCCTCGGGCTGGGCGGGCTGATCGGCTCTGGCCGGACCGAGGTGATGGAAGGCCTTGCCGCGCTGCGCCCGGCGAGTGCCAAGCGCGTCACCCTCTTTGGGGAGCCGGTGCAGTTCAAGCGGCCAAGCGACGCGCAACAGGCCGGGCTGTGCTATCTCACCGAAGACCGCAAGCTGCGCGGTCTGCTGCTGGAACGCGGCATGCGTGAGAACCTGACCCTGCAAAACCTGCATAAATTCGGCGGCTTCCTGATTGATCGCAACGCAGAGGAAACCGCCCTGACCGAGGCCATTGGAGAGTTCGACATTCGCGCGGGCAGCCGTGATGTGCGGGTCGGCAATATGTCAGGCGGCAACCAGCAGAAACTGCTGCTGGCCAAGATCATGCTCTCTGAGCCGCGCATCCTGATCGTCGATGAACCCACCCGCGGCATCGACATCGGCACCAAACAGCAAATCTATGCCTTCCTGCGCAAATTGGCCGATCAGGGCCACGGCATTATCGTGATCACCTCCGAGATGCCCGAACTCATCGGCCTTGCCGACCGCGTGATGGTCATGCGTTTGGGCGAGGTCAGCGGCACGCTAAACGCGGGCGAGATCACGGAAGACGCGATTGTCCGCCTCTCCATGGGGCTGAGCGCCGAACAAATGCCGATGACGGCCTAAGGAAACCGAAGATGACAGATGTAACCACACCTCAAACCAAAAGCTTCCGGATGCCGTCGATGTCTGTCCTCGGGCCGATCATCGCGCTGATCGTTCTGCTGCTGATCGGCACGGCGCTGAATTCCAACTTCCTGAGTGCGGCGAATATCACCAACGTCCTCGCCCGCTCGGCCTTTATCGGGATCATCGCGGTGGGCATGACCTTTGTCATCACCGCGGGCGGGCTTGACCTGTCGGTGGGGTCGATGGCGGCCTTTATCGCGGGGTTGATGATCTTGGTGATGAACGCCGCTTTACCGAGCCTCGGTGTCGGCGTGCCGATCATCCTCTTGGGCATGTTCACGGCCATCGTCGCGGGGCTGCTGGCGGGGCTGTTGAACGGCTTTTTGATCACCGCCCTCGGCATCGAGGCCTTCATCGTCACGCTCGGCTCCATGGGCATTTACCGCTCGCTGGTGACCTGGCTGGCGGATGGCGGCACCCTGTCGCTCGATTTCGGTCTGCGCAGCTTTTACCGGCCCGTCTATTTCGACGGCATCCTCGGGATCAGCTGGCCAATCATCGTTTTCGCGCTGGTGGTCATCATTGGTGAGATCATCATGTCGCGCAGCGTCTATGGCCGCCACTGCGCCGCCACCGGGTCGAACGAACATGTGGCGCATTATTCTAATGTGAACGTCAATCGCACCCGTCTGATCTCTTATGCCGCATTGGGCATCTTGGTGGGCATCGCGACGATCATGTATGTGCCGCGCCTCGGCTCGGCCTCGGCCTCCACCGGGGTGCTGTGGGAGTTGGAGGCGATTGCCGCCGTGATCATCGGCGGCACCGTGCTCAAGGGTGGTTTCGGTCGGGTCTGGGGCACCGTCATCGGCGTGCTGATCCTCAGCCTGATCGGCAATATCCTGAACCTCACCGATTTCGTGTCGCCCTATCTGAACGGTGCGATCCAAGGGATTATCATCATTCTCGCTGTGATCCTACAGCGCGAAAGGAAGACGGCGCTTTAAGCCGTAGTTGAACGCTTCATGGGAGGAGCAAATATGACATTTACCCAAACATTCATTGCCACCGCGCTGGCCACGGCTGTCGGCACCGCCGCCTTTGCCCAAGAGACCAAAGTCATCGGCGTGTCGATCCCGGCGGCGACCCACGGCTGGGCGGGGGCATGAACTTCCACGCCAAGGAAACCGTCGAACGTCTGGAAGAGGTCTATTCCGATCTCGACTTCGTTCTCGCCACCGCGTCGGACCCCGGCAAACAGGTGAACGACATCGAAGACATGGTCGCCACGCGCAACATCGACGCGCTGGTGGTGTTGCCTTTTGAATCCGACCCGCTGACCCCGCCGGTGCAAGCCGTGGCCGACAGCGGTGCATGGGTCACCGTGGTGGACCGTGGCCTTTCCGTTGAGGGCATCCAAGACCTTTACGTTGCGGGCGACAACAGCGGCTTTGGCAAGGTGTCGGGTGAATTCATGGCCCAGCAAATGCCCGATGGCGGCGACATCGTCGTGCTGCGCGGCATCCCCACCACCATCGACAATGAGCGTGTCGAGGGGTTCAACGCGGCGATCGAAGGCTCCGGCATCAATGTGCTCGACATGGAGCATGGCAACTGGAACCGCGACGACAGCTTTACCGTGATGCAGGATTTCCTGTCGAAATACCCCAATATCGACGCGGTCTGGGCCTCGGACGACGATATGGCGATTGGCGTGCTGGCCGCGATCGAAGCGGCAGGGCGTGACGACGTGAAATTCGTGCTCGGCGGGGCCGGTATGAAAGAGATGATCAAGCGCACCGCCGATGGCGATGAGATGATCCCGGCCAATGTGACCTACCCGCCGTCGATGATCGCCACCGCGATTGAGCTGACCGCCGTGGGCCTCACCTCCAACGCGCCGGTCTCGGGCACCTTCGTGATCGGCTCGGTGCTGGTGACGCAAGAGAACGCGATGGATTTCTACTATCCCGACAGCCCGTTCTAATGGCCAAGGCCACCGGCAGCTTGCCGGTGGCTCTCTCTCATTTGTGAAGTAACGAGTACCGCATGACCTATCTCGGCTTGGACCTTGGCACCTCGGGCGTCAAAGCGCTTTTGATTGACGAAGGCCAACGGCCCTTGGCCGAGGGTCATGCCCCATTGGAGGTTCAGCGCCCGCACCCGATGTGGAGCGAGCAAGACCCCCATTCATGGATCACCGCCTGCGAGAGCGCCATCGCCGAGGTCCGCGCCGCGGCCCCGGATGCATTCGCGGCGCTGCGCGGCATTGCCGTCTCGGGCCAGATGCACGGCGCCACGCTGCTGGATGCCAATGACCAGCCCCTGCGCCCGGCGATCCTGTGGAACGATGGCCGCGCCCATGCCGAATGCGCGGAACTGGAAGAGCGCGCCGATTTTCGTGGGCTGGGTGGCAATATCGTCATGGCAGGCTTCACCGCGCCCAAGCTGCGATGGGTCCAGAAACATGAGCCCGAGATTTTCGCGCAGGTCCGCAAGGTCCTGCTGCCCAAGGACTATGTCGGTCTTTGGCTGACGGGCGAGCATGTGTCGGAAATGTCCGACGCGGCGGGGACGCTCTGGCTCGACGTGGAAAAACGCGATTGGTCGGATGAACTGCTCGCCGCCACGGGGCTTAGCCGTGACCACATGCCGCGATTGGTCGAAGGCAGCGCACGGGCGGGCGGGCTTCGGGCCGAGCTTGCCGCTCAGTGGGGTGTCGGCAACGTCACTGTCGCGGGCGGCGCGGGGGACAATTCCGCCACCGCGGTGGGGCTGGGGCTGGTGCAGCCGGGGCAGGGGTTTCTGTCGCTCGGCACCTCTGGCGTGCTATTCACCGTGACCGACCGTTTCGCCAGCAACACTGAAAGCGCCGTGCATAGTTTCTGCCACGCGGTGCCGAAGACCTGGCACCAGATGGGGGTGATCCTATCGGCAACCGACGCTTTGGCATGGCTGGGCCAGATCACCGGGCAAAGCCCCGCGGCGCTGGCCGGCATGGTTCAAGACATTCAACAGCCTTCCGCGATCACCTTCCTGCCATACCTCTCGGGCGAGCGGACGCCGCATAACGCCCCCGATGCCGCCGGGGCCTTTCACGGGCTGCGCCGCGGGCATGGGTTGCCGGATATGGTGCAAGCGGTGATGGAGGGGGTCGGCTTCGCCTTTGCCGACTGCTGTTGCGCCCTCGACCACTGTGGTTCATTGCCCGAACGGGTCTGCGTGGCGGGCGGCGGCAGCCAGTCAGAGACATGGTTGCAGATGATCGCCGACATCACCGGGCTGACCCTCGATGTGCCCGAAAGCGGTGCGCAGGGCGCGGCGCTCGGCGCAGCGCGGCTGGCGATGCTGGGCTATGGAGAGGCGGCGGAGGCCGAGGTGATCCGCCCCCCGAAGATACGCAAAAGCATCGCACCCAACCCCGCGCTCACGGCAGCCTATGCGGAACGCTATGCCGACTTCCGTGCGGCTTGGGAACAGCGGCTGGCGCAGTAGGCATCAAGCGCAAGACCAGCAAGAAAAGGGGCGGCCACCACGCCGCCCCCCCTCATCACATCCCGGCAATCACCTTGTCCAAAGTGGCGGGATAGTCGCGCACCCGCACGCCGGTGGCGTTGTAGATCGCATTGGTGATCGCTGCCGCCGCGCCGCAGATGCCCAATTCGCCGATCCCTTTGGCCTGTAGCGGGTTGGCCCAATCGTCCCGCTCTTCCAACAGATCGACGGTCAGCTGCGGCACATCCGCGTTCACCGGGATGTGGTATTCCGCGAGGTTGTGGTTGGCCACATGGCCGTCGCGCGGGTCAAAGGCCAGCTCCTCGGTCAGCGCGATGCCGATGCCAAAGGTCATGCCCCCCAGACATTGCGACCGCGCCGTCTTGGCGTTCAGGATCCGCCCGGCGGCAAAGGTGCCATGCATCCGCCGCACCCGCGTCTCGCCCGAGGCGGCATGCACCGCGACCTCGGCGAAATAGGCCCCGAAGGTGGCCTGCCGCACCGCCTCAGAAGTATCGCCAGGCTGGACGTGACCCACTTTGGCAATCTCATCCCCGTTCAGGATATCGCTCAGGCTGCGGGTCTGGTTGTCAAAGGTCGCCATGCCGTCTTTTAGCGTGAGGTCACCTTCCTCCACCTCCAGCCGCGCGGCAAGCTGTTTGCGGATCGCCTCGCAGGCCAGATAGACCGATGTGCCGCTCGACGACGCGCCCCATGACCCGCCCGAGCCAGATGCCGGGGGCAGGGTGGTATCGCCCAAGACCACATCGACCGCATCGCGGGGCAGACCCATCATATCGCCCGCGATTTGGCCCAAGATCGCATAGGTGCCGGTGCCGATATCGGTCATATCCGTTTCGACCCGCAGGCGGCCATCGGGCATCAGCGTCACGCGGGCTTGGCTCTCCATCAACACGTTCACCCGCGCGGCGGAGGCCATGCCATAGCCGATCAGCCATTCCCCCTCGCGCCGTTCCTTGACGCCGGGGCGGTCGGCCCAGCCGAATGTCTCGGCCCCGCTGTCGAGCGCTTCTCGGAAACGGCGAGAGGAGAATTCCTTGCCGCTCTCGGGGTCCTTCTCAGGGATGTTGCGGCGGCGCAGCTCGACAGGATCCATGCCGACCTTGTCGGCCAGCTCATCCATCGCGCCTTCGAAAACGGTGACGCCCACCGCCTCGCCCGGCGCGCGGACGGAGCCCGCGCAAAGCCGGTGCACCCGCGCCAAGTCCATCGACATCTTGCGGTTCGCCCCGGCATAGAGGAAATGCGACGCCTGTAAGACCGGCTCGGCAAAGCTCTCTCCGGGCAGGTTAGACACCCGCGCGTCATGGCCCAGACCGGTCAGCCGACCTTCGGCATCGGCGGCAAGGCGCACCCGCTGCGTGGTCTCGGACCGGCGCATCGTCGCCTCATAGACCTGCTGGCGGTGCAGCGCGACAGAGACCGGGCGGCCCACCTCTTTCGCGGCAATCGCCGCCGCGACCGCCTCGGGCGCGATGCCGAGTTTCGACCCGAAGCCGCCGCCGACATAGGGCGACAGGATGCGCAGCCGGTCGGGTGGATGCCCAAGGCATCGGACAGCTCATTGCGGTTGTATTTCAGCATCTGATAGCTGCCGCGCAGGGTCAGCTCTTCCCCGTCCCATGAGGCGATGGAGGCATGCGGCTCCATCGGGGTGCTGGAATGCGACGGGGTGGTGTAGGTCACATCGACCGAGAAAGCGGCCTGAGCCATAGCGCCGTCCAGATCGCCCTGATCCAAGGTCTTCGCCTCCTGCGGCTCAACCGCCGCGGTGGCAGGATCGACCGGCATGACCTCGCCGTTTTCCAACGCCACTTTCAGCGATTGCGCCGCATGGCGGGCCTGTTCGAATTCCTCGGCGACGACCACTGCGATCAACTGGCCGAGATAGGCGGCCTGTTCCGGCCCTTGAATTGGCGCTTGGTTCGCGGTGCCTTGCGCGGGGTTGCGCAGCAGGCGCGGGTCTTGGATCACGGCCAATACCCCCGGCATTTGCGCCACCGCTTCGCGGTTGGCCAAGACCACCCGGCCGCTATTGCCCGGCGCGCGGACCATGACGCCATGCACCATGCCCTCGACCTGCCATTCATTGGCATAGGTCGCCGTGCCGCTCACCTTCAGCGGCCCCTCGGGGCGGTCCAGCGGCGCGCCGACAAGCCCCTGCGCCATATCATCCAACCTGCGGGCGGTGGCAGGCGCGTCCATCTTGAATTGCTCGGTCATTGCTGGGCCTCCGCGGTAAGTTCGTTCAGCACCGACACCAGCGTGCGGCGGGCGAGGGGGATTTTGAAATCATTCGCGCCATAGCCTTTGGCCTCGGCCAGCAGCAAATCGGCGGCTTTGTTGAAAAGGTCTTCCGAGGGCGCGTTGCCGGTCAGCAGTTCCTCCACCTCCGCATTGCGCCACGGTTTCGGCGCCAGCCCGCCAAAGGCTAGATCGGCACGGGTGATCCGCCCGTCTTCCATATCGACGATCCCGGCGACCGAGACGAGGGCAAAGGCATAAGAAGCCCGGTCCCGCACCTTGCGGTAGGTCTGTTTTCCCGTCACCGGCGCGGGCAGCACCACGGCGGTGATCAATTCGCCCGGCTCAAGAACGGTCTCTTGGTCTGGCCGCTCTCCGGGCAGCAGATAAAGCTCATCCAGCGTTAGGCGGCGCGTGCTGCCGTCTTCTTTCAGCGTCTCCACCTCGGCCCCGAGCGCCCGCATGGCCACGGCCATGTCGCTGGGATGGGTGGCGATGCAATGCTCCGAGGTGCCCAAGACGGCAAGGATGCGGTTGAACCCCTCCTTCGCCGAACAGCCCGTGCCCGGCTCGCGTTTGTTGCAGGGCATGGCGCGGTCATAAAAATACAGGCACCGCGTGCGTTGCAGCAAATTGCCGCCCGTCGTCGCCTTGTTGCGCAACTGTCCGCTGGCCCCGGCCAGCAACGCACGGCTCAGCACGGGCCAGCCCTTGCGCAGACGGGCGTCATTGGCCAGATCGCTGTTGGTCACCAAGGCCCCGATGCGCAGGCCGCCATCTTCGGTCTCTTCGATCTCGCCAAGGTCGAGCCGGTTGATATCGATCAGCGCCTCGGGGGTCATGACCTCCAGCTTCATCAAATCCAGAAGGTTGGTGCCCCCGGCGATGAAGGTGCCACCGCTGGCCGCTTGCCGCGCGGCGGCCTCTGTATTTTCGGCGCGGGTATAGTCGAATGGTCTCATGCGCTTTCTCCCGCCGCTTTTCGGATCGCCTCGACGATGTTGGGATAGGCCGAACACCGGCAGAGGTTGCCGCTCATCCGTTCCGAGATTTCTTCCGTCGTCAGCGCAGGCTTGCCGCTCAGGTCATCGGTCACATGGCTGGGCCAGCCCTCTGCGATCTCTTCCAGCATCGCGGTGGCCGAGCAGATTTGCCCCGGCGTGCAATAGCCGCATTGGAACCCGTCTTCGCTGACAAAAGCTTCTTGCAGCGGGCTGAGGTTGCCGGGCGCTCCGATGCCTTCGATGGTGGTCACCTCATCGCCGTCATGCATACAGGCCAATGTCAGGCAGGCGTTGATCCGGCGGCCATTCACCATGACTGTGCAGGCGCCGCATTGCCCGTGATCGCAGCCCTTCTTGCTGCCGGTCAGTCCAAGATGGTGGCGGAGCGCATCCAGCAGCGTCGTGCGGGGATCGAGATCCAGCCGCTGCTTCGTGCCATTGATGGTCAGATTCGTTTCCACGGCAATTTCCTTTGGCTAAATGGGGGCGGAGGAGCGGACCCCTCCGGCTATCGGCTGCCTCGGGACGTAGGGCGGCGTGGATGAGCGGCAAGCGGGTGTGGCTGGTGGGGTTCAGACAGCGTGCTTTGATAACATAACCATGATTACGAGGCTTTTGACTGCGCAGCGGTGGATTCACAAACGAAGTGCAAAATATGTACGAATACAGAGAGTTGCATGGAGTATGAAGAATGGGAACCCACTACTGTCACCTGAAGCTGGACGAACGTCGCAAGCTTGCAAAGTGGCTTGAAGCCAAAATGCCGATTTCAGAGATCGCGGATCGACTGGGTCGCGACCCGTCCACGATCTACCGAGACATTAAGCGTAATCGGTACACGGACAACGAACTGCTTGAGCTAAATGGGTATCACGCGCTCGTCGCTCAGGACAAATATGAGCAGCGCCGTGCGATCCATCGCAAGATGATCATCCACCCTGATTTGAAAGCCGCTATCGAAAACCGCCTGAAGGCTGGCTGGTCGCCCGAACAGATAGCCGGCAGGATGCGGCTCGAACGGCACCCGATCCGCGTGAGTCACGAGACGATCTATCGCTTTGCCTATTCCAAAGACGGTCGCGAGGAACAGTTCTACCGCCATCTCCCTGAGCATCGTCGCCACCGTCGGCCGCGTGGTTACCGCAGGCACAACAGAACCCACATATTTGACAGTCAAAGCCTGTCACACAGGCCTGAGCGTGTCTCAAAACGCTTAGAATTCGGCCATTGGGAGTGCGACTTGATGATGTTCCGCAAGGAGCATGGGAAGGTAAACGTGACGTCACTGGTGGAGCGCGTCAGCCGCTATGCCGTCGTGATGCGTAATGAAGATCGCCAATCCAAACCGATCATGGAGTCTCTGATCAACGGGTTGGCTCCCCTGCCCGCCGATGCGCGCCAGTCGATTACCTTCGACCGCGGCACCGAGTTCTCGGCCTGGAAATATCTCAAGGCCGGGATCGGAGCGGATGCCTGGTTCTGTGACCCGCAAGCGCCCTATCAGAAAGGCACTGTTGAGAATACGAACAACAGGCTGCGTCGATACCTTCCAAGATCAACCGCACCGACGGCGCTGACAAATCGATATTTGAGGTCGATTTGCCACCGCCTCAACGCAACGCCGCGCAAGTGCCTTGGCTACCGGACGCCCGCTGAGGTCTTTGAAAGCAACCTGATGGAAATACAGAACCGGTTGGAGTAAAACGACATATCAAGAACTGCACTTCACCGTGAGTTCACAAGCCGCGTCCAACCGCCGCCCCCTCTGGCCGCTTGGCACAAAGCCGATTAGAAACGAGGGCGAAACCGGGGGAGCGAACCGTTGCAAAAGATCTTATTGCCCGAAAGACCCGACTGGCGCGCCCATGCGCAAGAGGTGGGCTTTACCTTTGCCGATATGCATGGCGAACCCTATTGGGACGAAACCTCGGCCTATGCGTTCTCGCTCACCCAGATCGAGAATGACATCGAAGACCCTTCGACCGAGCTTCACGCCATGTGCCGTGAAGCCGTGGCCGAGATCTTCGCCAGCGAAGAGTTGATGACCCGCCTCGCCATTCCAGATGCCCACTGCGACCTTGTGGCCGAGAGCTGGCGCCGGGGCGATCCTGAGGTCTATGGCCGTTTCGATTTGGCCTATGACGGCACGAACCCCGCCAAACTGTTGGAATATAACGCAGATACGCCGACCTCACTTTACGAAAGTGCGGCCTTTCAGTGGCAGTGGCTTGAGGACCAGTTGAAAGCGGGCGCACTGCCCGAAGGCACGGATCAGTTCAACGGCATTCATGAGGCGCTGGTCGCCCGTTTTGGCGATGTCTTCGAGCAGGACAGCGATCTGCATTTTACCGCCGTGGCCGACAACCCCGAAGACTACGGCACCGTCGAAGCCATGGGCTGGGCCGCACGCGAGGCGGGGCTGGGCGCGCATTACTGCGATCTCGATAAGATTGGGCTGAGCGACGATGGCCACTTCCTTGATGATCAAGACCGCCGCATTGCCGTCCTGTTCAAACTCTACCCTTGGGAAGACATGCTGCGCGACGACTACGCCGCCCATATCCAAGGCTCGGGCTGTCTGTTTCTGGAGCCTGCGTGGAAAGCGCTTTTGTCAAACAAGGGCCTCCTGCCCGTGCTGTGGCAGATGTTCGAAGGCCACCCCAATCTGCTGCCCGCGTTTTTCGAGGCTGATGTAGCCGATGCGCTCGCCGGGCGCGGCCCCGCCGCCCCCGCCTGCGCCGACGCCTTTGACCGGGCGGCGGCGGAACTGGCCGAGGCGCATGTGCGCAAGCCGATCCTCTCGCGCGAGGGGGCGTCGGTCACGATCCACCAATCTGGCAAGGTGATCGAACAGTCGCAGAACTCTGATTACGCCGAGCATCCGCGCATCGTGCAGGCCTATGCCCCGCTGCCCACCTTCGACGGCTTCCGCCCGGTGATCGGCTCTTGGATCGTGGGAGAGACCTGCGCGGGCATCGGCATCCGCGAAGACCGATCGCGCATCACGCAGGATTTGTCACGCTTCAAACCGCACTACATTCTGGCATAGCCCACCGCTCCGCCGCCCCTTGGCAGAAAGACGACCATCATGACCAAACGCTCGAAACGGGTTTCCATCGCCATCGTCGGCGCCGCCGCCTTCACCCTTGCTGGCTGTGAGGAAGAAAAGGTCGACGCCGCCGCCTTCCCCGACCTGCAAAGCTGTCTTGCCGATGCCGCGCGTGGCGGGATGTACAGCGAGCAGGAATGCGAAACCGCCTTTGACGCGGCGCAAACCCTCCATGTGGAATCCGCCCCGCGCTACGACAGTCTTGAGGTCTGCGAAGAGCAGCATGGCGAAGGCGCCTGCGGCTCCGAAGAGGCGGCGACCCAAGGCGGATCGGGTGGCATCTTCATGCCCCTGCTGGCGGGCTATCTGATCGGCAATATGATGAGCAACCGCGCCGGCATGGCGGCGGCGCAACCGCTTTACAAAACCTCCGATGGGCGCTTCACCAATGCGGCGCGCTCCAGCACCTATTCGACAAATCGCGGCGCGGCCAAGCTCAGCACCTCGCAATTTACCCGCCCCAGCACCACCATCGGCAAAACCCCGATGACCCGTGCCACCGCGGCATCGCGCGGCGGCTTTGGCCGGGCGGGCGGATCGCGCGGCTTTGGTGGCTGATCGGCGCTGACGCCTTACTTGCGGCGCAGCACCGCCGCGGCAAGGATCACGATCGCCAGCGACAGCACCGCCACCGCCCAGAAGGGATCGTTGCCATGGGGATGCACATGCGCGCCCTCATGCGCCGCCAACGGTGCGGCAAAGGTGGCGAGGGCGAATGTCAGTTTCTTCATCTCAATCTCCTTGATCTATCACGGTGGACCGGGCGGCCTTAGGCCAGCCCCAGAATCTCACGCGCCTGCTGCGCGGTGGCGACGGGGCGACCGGCCTCTGCGCAGATCTCGGCCGCGCGGGTCACGAGGGCGGCATTGGAGGGGGCGAGGGTCTGTTTGTCCAGCCGGATGTTATCCTCCAGCCCCGTGCGCAGATGGCCCCCGCGGCGGCGCACCATGCGTTCAACTCGGCCTGATGCCGCCCGATCCCGGCGGCGCACCACGGGATATCGCCGAAGAGCCGTTTGACGGTTTTGATATAGAAATCAAAAACCTCCCGATCCGCTGGCATGGCGTTTTTTACGCCCATGACGAATTGGATATAGGGCCGGGCCGGGATCTGGCCCGCCTCGGCCATCGCCTTGGCCTGTAGGATGTGGCTGAGGTCAAAGACTTCGATCTCGGGCAGCACGCTATAGGTCATCATCTCTTCCGCCAGCCAATCGACAAGCTCGGGTGGGTTCTCATAGACGCGATTGGGAAAGTTGTTCGACCCCACCGAAAGCGAGGCCATGTCGGGCCGCAGCGGCAACATCCCGCCCCGGTTCTTGCCCGCGCCCGAACGCCCACCGGTCGAGAATTGCACGATCATCCCGGGGCAATGGTCACGCAGCCCCTCTTGCAGCCGCGCGAAACGGTCGGGGTCCGCCGTGGGGGTGCCATCGGCGGTGCGCACATGGGCATGGCAGATCGTCGCCCCGGCCTCAAAGGCGGCATGGGTGCTTTCGATCTGTTCGCTAATGTCGATCGGCACTGCCGGGTTGTCGGCCTTGGTTGGCAGCGATCCGGTGATGGCCACGCAGATGATGGCAGGAGTATCGGTCATGGGTGTCCTCGGTTTTCTGGAAAATCAATCGGCGCTGTCGCGGGCAAGGGCGATGACACGGCGTAGCGCGGTCTCCGCCGCTGCGCTATCGTCCCCCTCGGGCCAGTCGTAGAACCCCTTGCCGCTGCGCTTGCCAAGCTGCCCCCGCTCGACCAATGCGGTGAGACTGGGCGAAGGGTCGTGCCGGTCGCAAAGGTCTGGGTAGAGGTATTCGGCGATGCTCAGATGGGTGCCCAGCCCGTTCAAATCGCGCTGGCGGAACGGGCCGGATAGCGCCATGCGCACGCCGACGGACCATTGCACGATCTCGTCAATTTCCGCCGGGCTGGCGACCCCTTGGTCCACCAGATGCAGACATTCGCGCATGATGGCATGTTGAATGCGATTGGCCACGAAACCAGGCGGCGCGTGATCGAGCCGCACGGGTCGCCGGTCCAGCCCGCGCAGTAGGGTCATGACCTCGGCACAAAGCCCTTCGGGCGCGTCTTCAGCTGCGACGACTTCGACGGCGGGGATTACATCGCCGGGGTTGAAGAAATGCGTGATCACGGCGCGTTCGGGCCGGGCCATATTCGCCGTCATCTCTTCCAACCTTAGGCCAGAGGTGTTGGACAAGATCGGCGCACCCTCCGGCACGGCCCCCTCCAAAGCGGCGAGCACACGGCGTTTCAGCGCGAGGTCTTCCGGCGCGCATTCCAATGCAACATCGGCCTGCCCTGCCTCCTCCAAGGCAGCGCAGGCGGTCGACCCCGGAACCGCGGTCAAAAATGCCTCCCGCGCGGCCTTGGTCGGGTCGACCGCTTGGACCCTCCAGCCGTGTTGGCCAAAGAGCCTGCCGATGGATTGGCCCATCGTGCCCGCCCCCACGATGATGATGCCTTTGGCCATGTGATCCCCCTCCCGGATATCAGTTGTTTACTTATCACCAGTGCGTAGTGATAAGTAAACAGCGAATAGGAAAAAGGATGCCGCCCCGTGACCCAAGACCCCTCTCCGCGCCATGCGCTCGTCACCGGCGGGGCGCGCAACATCGGCCTCGGCATCGCGCGCAGGCTGCGTGAAGATGGCTGGCGTGTCTTCGTCCTCGATATCGAAGAGCCCGAAGACCCAGCACTTCGGGCGGATGCGCAGCGGGTGGATCTGACGGACATCGCGGCGACCACGGCTGCCCTCCAACACAGCCTCGCGCAGGGGCCGGTCACCTGTCTGGTCAATAACGTTGGCATCGTGAAACCTGCGTCTTTCGACGCTGTCGCCCTCGACGATTTCGACCCCATCATGCATCTAAACCTGCGCACCAGCATTCTGGCGGCGAGACTGGTCGTGCCGGGGATGCGCGCGGCGGGGGCTGGGCGGATCGTGATGAACACCAGCCGCGTGACCAAGGGCAAGATCGACCGCACGCTCTATTCCGCAAGCAAGGGTGCGATCCAGTCGATGGCGCGGACTTGGGCGCTGGAGCTGGCGCGCGACGGGATCACCGTGAACTGCGTCGCCCCCGGCCCCATCGCCACAACCGCCTTTTGGGAGAACAACCCCGAAGACGCGCCGGAAACCCGCGCCATCGTCGATGCGGTGCCGATGGGCCGGATGGGAACACCTGAAGATGTGGCGCAGGCGGTGTCCTTCTTTGCCGATCCGCGCAGTGGCTTTATCACCGGGCAGACGGTCTTTGTCTGTGGTGGCACGGCGGTCGGGTAATCAGCCCTCGGGCGCGAGGGCCTCAAGCAACCTGCGTAGGACCGGATTGCGCGCATCGCGCAGATAGGCCAGCCCGATCCGGCTTTGCACCTTGGCGTCGCGGATCGGCAGGAAGGACACGCCCGCATCCTTCATCCGCGCGGCGGAGGCGGGGACGAAAGCCACCCCGAGACCCGCCGAGACGAAATTCACGATGGCGGTGAACTGCGGTGCGCGATGGGCCACGCGGGGGCGAAACCCGCATCGGCGCAGAGTTGATAGGCACAGGCGGCAAAGCCCATGTCGGGGCCAAGGTGGCTGAAGATGAAGCTCTCCTCGCGCAGCGCCGCCATGGCAACGGAAGGCACCTCGGCAAGGCGGTGATCGGGCGGCACGGCCAGCAGGATATCCTCGGTATGAACCGTGCGGGTGGCCAAATCCTCCGGCACGCCGGAAAGCGGCAGGCGCACGAAACCCGCGTCGAGCCTGCCGGCCACGATCTCAGCGATTTGCAGGTCCATATCCAACTCGCGCAGGATCAGATCCACCTCTGCCGCGCCCGCGCGCAACTCGCGCAGGAGCCGCCCGAGGATCCCTGCGTAGGAGGCCGAGCCGACATAGGCCAATTCGATCCGCCCGCGCTGTCCGCTGCGCGCCGCTTCGGCCAATGTCTCGACCCGCCGGGCCTGTTGCAGCAGCGCGCGGGCCTCGGGCAGGAGTGACTTGCCGAAGTCGGTCAGCATCACCCTGCGGCGGTTGCGGTCAAAGAGAAGCTCACCGCCAAAGGCGGTTTCGAGATGTTTCAGCTGCTGCGTCAGCGCCGGTTGCGCCACGCCGAGCGCGGCTGCCGCTTGACCGAAATGCAGCGTTTCCGCGATGGCGACGAAGACCTCATACTGGCGCAACGTGGCGGTGAGTGGCGTTTCCATGCGGCCCCCTGAACTGACGTCAGAGGGTTTTCACACGCGCGCCGGTGATAAGCAAGTTAGATCACCGGCCCCTACCCCTCCGCCGCGCGGGCGCGGCTGCGGCGGGCGTGCAGGGTCTCGGCCTCAGCCAGATCGTCGCTTTCGACCTTAACCGTCTCATGCCCACCGGGGCGCTGCGCACGCTTGCGCCGAAGCGGGCCGCTATCATCGCTTTCCCGCGGCAGGATCAACCGGTCGACCAAAGTGCGGCGGAGGCCGAGGGTCGAAGTCAGATCGAAGACCCGCGCGGCGACCGCCTCAGCCTCTTGCGGCTGGACCAGCAACTCAAGCCGCGTGACGGGGCGGGATTTCTTGCCCTGCCCGCTGAGCATCATGAGATCGACCACGCCCTCCATCTCGCGCAACCGATCCACCGCCGCGCCCAGTTCTTCGCCCGTCATGTCGTCGATATCGCAGGCGAATTGCACGAGACTGTCCTGCGCGATGCCCGTCGTGGCGGAGTCAAAGACGCTGACCCGCAGGATATTCGGCAGCCCTTTCATCACCCGCATCCCCGCGCCCGATCCGGTACAGCGCAGCCGCCCCGGTGGACGGCTGGCGATGGGGCTGCCGCAGGTGAGATGGGCAAGGATCGCGGCCCCGGTGGGTGTCACCCGCTCGCCCGGCACGCCGTCGTCATGCCAATCATAGCCTTGCAAGATGAGCGCCGTGGCGGGCGCGGGCACCGGCAGTTTGCCATGCGCCGTTTCGACCAAGCCGCCGCCGAGGGGCAGTGCTGCTAGCGAGAATGTCGCCCCCTTCAGCGCGGCGCAAATGCTGCCCGCGGCGGTCACATCCATCAGCGCGTCCCAATCCGCGATCTCATGAAAATGCACCCGGTCGATGGGGATGTCATGCACCTGCGCTTCGGCCTCGGCGATCCGGTGAAGGATGGCGCAGGCGGCCTCCGCCGTGCCCTCGGACAGCGCTGCGTTTTCCAGCAAGTTGCGCATGGCGCGATAGGTCGTCTCGGCCCCATGCCGCCTGCCCGCGTCGGGTGTTGTCAGCACCAGCTCAAACCGCCGCGACGTGATGCCCGAGGCGACATGTTCGCTCAGTTCCGCATGGCCCACCTCGGCGGGGAGGACGGCGGCGACATCGGCCAAGGCGCGCTCGGCCAGATTGGGGAAGGCATGCAACATTGCGGCGATGAACATATCCCCCGCCGCCCCGCCAACGGGGTCGAGGTGTAGGTGAAGCCCCTGCCCCCGCATCAATGCCCCTCCGGCCAAGGGTTGCGCAGCAGGCCGTCGTCGAACTGCATCTCTTGCAGATCGCCAATCACCTCAAGCCCCGGACGGTCGCGCAGTTCCGGCAGCATCGCCTCGGAGGCATAGAGATACTCAAGCTTCAGCGTGTTGGGGATGCGCAGCAGCCGGACCTTGGTGATATCCTCGGCCCCGCAGGTCTTGACCGCCGTCTGGATCGCGGTGCGGTCGCAGGGCATGACCATCGGGATTTTTGACTGCTTCAACACTTGTGAGGTGATGGCATTGGCATAGACCGCCTCGCGGTCGAAGTCCTGCTCCAACCGCTGCGTGATCACATCCGCCCGCGCCGCGCCATTGCCGTTGCCATTGCTGCGCGGCGACAGGCCAAGCGCCACCAGCCGCGAGATATGCAGATGGACCTGCATCTTCTCGCTTGAAAACCGATGGGTGATATTGGGGTCCATCCCGGTGCCAGAGAACTCCTTGCCGATCTCATCCACCACCAGCACGTCCAGATCGCCCGAGGCCGAAGGCGCGTCCAGCGGCCCCAACGGCAGACGGGGCATGTTGCGCATCGCCTCTTGCAGATAGGGCGCTTCGGCCTCCAGCATCCCGTCGCTGTCGAGCGCCACAACCTGCGCCAGCCCATCATAGGCATTCTCAATCGTGCCGATGCCGAAAAGCACCTTGCAACGTTCCAGCTTCATCCGCGCCATTTTGGCCACGAAGATGCCGACGTTGTCGATGCCGCGCGAATGGCAGGTCTCGGCGCCCGATTGCTTGCCCAGCCCGATCGAGAGCATTTTGGCCAGCCCGCTTTCGTTCGGCGCGCGGAAAGAGGTATGCGGCTTGATCCGGTTGAACAGGATAATCCCATCGGCGGCATTGGCGTGGCGGTCCATCCGCACCGACATGCCGTTGTCGAGCACGCCGATCTCATCGGTTTCCATCGAAGAGCGGATTTCGCAACCGAGGCTCTCTTCGGTCACGCCCAGTTTCGCCAGCAGCGCGGTCTGCCCCTCTGCGGTGGCGCCGCCGTGGCTGCCCATGGCGGGCACGACAAAGGGATGCGCCCCGCGCGCGCGGACCTCGGCCACGATGGCGGCCAGCAGTTCCGGCAGGTTCGCCAGCCCGCGGCTGCCTGCGGTGATGGCGATGGACATGCCCGGTTTGATCTTGCCTGCGCAATCGGCCTGCATCGCCTCCGCCACGGCGGCGCGCGGGTCGTCGATCTGGGTCGCGGCAAAGGTCTGACGGCAGAGCGCCATGCGCGGCAGCGGCGTATCCTCGACCAGTTTCACATAGTTCGGTTTCATCTGCGCTGTCCCCTCTGACATCGTTACCCCGTGACCCCAATCGGCCAAGGTGCGAATTCCTCTTCGCCCACGCCGAGCGCTTCGGACTTGCTTTGCTCCCCCGAGGCGATGGCGAGGATGCGCTCGAAGATCCTTTGCCCCAACTCCTCTAGGCTCTGCTCGCCGTCGATCACGGTGCCGCAGTTGATGTCCATATCGTCCTGCATCTTGGTGAACATCGGCGTGTTGGAGGCGAGTTTGATCGTCGGTGAGGGGTAAGAGCCAAAGCACGACCCGCGCCCGGTGGTAAAGCAGATCAGGTTCGCGCCCCCGCGATCTGCCCGGTGGCCGAGACGGGATCGAAGCCGGGCGTATCCATGAAGACCAGCCCCTTTTGCGTCACGGGTTCGGCATAGCGGTAGACCTCCATCAGCCCCGTGCTGCCGCTTTTCTTGGCCCCGCCGAGCGATTTTTCCAGCACATTCGCCAGCCCGCCTGCCTGATTGCCGGGGCTGACAACGCCGTTGATCTGCGTGTCGCGGCCCTTGGTATAGTCCAGCCACCAATCCATGCGTTCGACCAGCTTGCGCCCCACCTCTTCACTGCGGGCGCGCCGGGTCAGGAGGTGTTCGACACCGAAAATCTCGGGCGTTTCCGAAAGGATCGCCGTGCCGCCGTTGCGCACGAGGATATCCGCCGCCGCCCCCAGTCCGGGGTTGGCCGAGAGCCCCGAAAGCCCGTCCGACCCGCCGCATTGCATCCCGATGGTGATATGTTCCGCCGAACAGGGCGCGCGCCGGACGGCATTGGCCTGATCCAGCATTTCGCGCACCGCTTCTTTGCCTTCGGCAATCGCGCGGGCCGTGCCGCCGACATGTTGCATGGTGACGCAGCGCAGCATCTTGCCCTCGGCCAACCCCTCCTCTTCAAAGAATTGGGCGAGGTTGTTGCGCTCGCAACCCAGCGAGAGGACCACGGCCCCGGCCAGATTGGGGTGGCGGATATAGCCCGAGAGCGTGCGGCGCAGCAGGTCCATCGGCTCGCCCGTAAGCTCCATCCCGCAGCCGGATTCGTGGATGAAGGGGATCACCCCGTCGACATTCTCCCATGCCTCCATCCGCTCTTCGTCGAAGTAATTGGCGATCTTGCGCGCCACGGTGGCCGAGCAATTCACTGTGACGAAAAGCCCGATGTAGTTGCGCGTGCCCACCCGGCCATTGGCGCGGCGGATGCCCATGAACTGGGCGCGCTCTTGCGGTGGCAGCAGCTTGGTCGGGGTATAATCGCGGGCAAAGGCATAGTCTTTGTCGACCGCGTCGAACTTGATGTTATGGCTGTGCAGCCAATCGCCTGCGGCGATCTCTACTGCCGCATAGCCGATCACCGTGTCGAATTTCAGGATCGGCGCGCCGCGTTGGATCGGGCGGATCGCGATCTTGTGACCTTGGGGCGTATCGTGGTTGGCACGCAGCCCGTCTTGCGGCAATACCGCGCCACGGGGAACCGCCGCGGTTGCCACGACCACGTTATCCGTCGGTGACAGCAGCATCACCTTTGCGCGTCTGTCCTCTTGCATGGTCTGGCTGTCCATCGGATGCTCCCCCTCCCTCGGGTGTCGAAAAAACCGCTTCGGTAAGATGTCATTAACTGATATATTAGATTTAACAGCTATGGAAGAGCCCGCATGACCGCATCGAAGAAACCCGCCGCGCAGAGCGCACAGACCCTTGCCAAAAGCATCCTTGGCGGTGGGGCCGACTTGGGTATGTTTGAGGGCGGGCCGACGGGACGCGGGGTTTACGCCACCCTGCGCGATCAGATCGTGAGGCTGGACCTGCCGCCCGGCACGCCGCTGTTGCGCGCCGAACTGGCCGAGACCCATGGCGTCAGCCTGACGCCGCTGCGCGATGCGCTGCAACAGTTGGCCAAAGAAGGGCTGGTCAAGATCTACCCGCAATCGCGCACGCTGGTCACACCGATCGACATGTCGGCGATCCGCGAGGCGCAGTTCATGCGCATCGCGCTTGAGACCGAGGTCGTGCGCCGTTTGGCCGATGAGATCGCGCCCGAAGCCCTCACCCGTCTGCGCAGCATCGTCGCCTTGCAAAGCAGCATCTCGGACCAACCCGGCGATGTGCCGACCTTTCAGGAATTGGACGAGGTGTTTCACCAGACCCTCT
The DNA here is from genome assembly GCF_029870955.1 of Sulfitobacter faviae. NCBI lineage: Bacteria > Pseudomonadati > Pseudomonadota > Alphaproteobacteria > Rhodobacterales > Roseobacteraceae > Sulfitobacter > Sulfitobacter faviae. Next base: position 165,108 of record NZ_PGFQ01000002.1, read on the forward strand.
TCGTGGCGGCGGGCCATGTGCAAAGCCAGCGCATCATGCGCAGTCATGCGGGCCACTTGGAACGCCTGCGCCGCCTGCATCTGGACGACATTGATGAGGCCGGGCGCATTCTGAACAACAAGGACGTGATCGCCGGCCACAGCCGCATCCTCGATGGGATCGAAGCGGGCGATGCGCCCGCGGCGATGGAGGCACTGCGCCAGCACCTGCAACGCACCGTCGACCGGATGACCGAGAAACGGGCGGCTTTCCCGGAGTATTTCACCCCGGAAAAGCCCTGATTCAGCGGTTGTTGGCCTTGCGCCACGCGGCGAACTTATCAAGATTCTCTTGCTTGGTGCCGGGGTAGAGCCCGATGATCCCGGCGCCATCCTTGACCTGCTCCACCACGAAATCCTCATAGGCGGTCATCTCGACAGCCTCATCTGCCACCTCTTCGGCGATATCCGCGGGGATGATGATCACGCAGTCGTCGTCGCCCACCACGATATCACCGGGAAAGACGGGGGCATCGCCGCAGCCCACGGGGCAGTTGATCTCAATCGCCTCATGCAGCGTCAGGTTCGTAGGGCTGGAGGGGCGCGCGTGATAGGCGGGGATCTCAAGCGCGCCGATGGTCGCCGCATCGCGCAAGCCCCCGTCGGTCACCACACCCGCCGCGCCGCGCATCATCAGCCGTGTGATCAGGATGTCACCGGCGCTTGCCGCGCGGGCATCCTTGCGGCTGTCCATTACCAGCACATGGCCCTCGGGGCAGGTCTCGATCGCGACGCGCTGCGGATGCTCGGGATTGCGGAATTCGACCAATTGGTTGCGGTCTTCGCGGGCAGGCATATAGCGCAGGGTAAAGGCGGGGCCGACCATGTTGCGCCCCTTGGCGGCAACCGGACCGACCCCCTGCACCACCTGATTGCGCAGCCCGCGCTTGTACAGCGCCGTCGCCAATGTCGCGACCGAGACCGCTTGAAGTTTCTCGCGTAGTTCGGGGCTCATGCCGCCTCTCCCTTCAGTTGATTGTCTTTCAAGAATTGATCCAGCACCGCCTGCTGCTGTTCCGTCAGCGGCCATGCGGAAGGCGGGCGCGTGGGGCCGCAATCCTGTCCGATGGCCATAAGGGCGGCTTTGACGCCGGTGACATTGGTGCCGTTATGCTCTTCCGCGCGGATGTCCTCAAAGGCGCGCATCCCGGCGATGAGGCGGTTCGCTTCGCCGTAGTTGCCTGCGTCGAGTGCCGCGTGGATGGCGACCGAGCGCTCGGGCCAGACGTTGATAAGGCCCGAGGTGAAGCCCCGCGCCCCCACGGCATAGAGCGGCGGCGCCCAGACCTCGGCCAGACCGCCGACCCAGACGATATCTTTTGGCGCAGCTTCGATCGCGCGGGCAAGGTTCAAGGGGTTCGGCGTGGCCCATTTGACGCCCTTCACCCCGTCGACCTCGCACAGTCGCGCGATGCCCTCGGGCCCCATCGCGTCATTGCGCAGGTACAGCATCACCGGCAGCCCGCCCGAGGCATCGCGCACCGCATGCACATAGTCGACCGTACCACGGGGAGAGACGAAGGGATCGGGCGGTTGGTGGATCATCAGCGCATCCGCCCCCGCCTCGGCGCTTGCCTTGGCCAGCGCACAGGCATCGCGAATGCCGCGCCCGACCCCTGCAAGCAGCGGCGCGCGCCCATCGACCATCTGCGCCACCTCGCGCACCATGGTGCAGGCCTCGTCATTGGTCAGCGCGTAATATTCGCCGGTATTGCCGTTCACCACCGGGATATGCACCCCGGCGGCAAGCGCGCGGTTAATGATCGGCCCCAGCTTGCGCGGCGCGATCTCTCCGCCCGGGTCATAGGGCGTCACGAGGATGCCCGAGATGCCGGTAAGCGCTTTCGAAAGATCATGTGTCATTGCCAGCCCCTCTCAGAAGATATCCGGCTCGCCCGCCGCTTGGCCGAAGGCCGCGGTGAGGTAGTCGAAGTCGCAGCCCTGATCGGCCTGCCCCACATGGCGCTGGAACATATAGCCCCACCCCCGCTCGAACCGCGGCTCGGGCGCTTTCCACGCAGCGCGGCGGGCGGCGAGTTCGTCCTCATCCACCAGCATGTCGAGGGTCCGCGCCTCAAGATCCATGCGCACGATGTCCCCCGTCTTCAGCAGCGCCAGCGGCCCGCCCACGAAAGACTCCGGCGCGACATGCAGGATGCAAGCGCCGTAAGAGGTGCCCGACATCCGCGCATCCGAGATCCGCAGCATGTCACGGTGCCCCTGTTTCAGCAGCGCCTTGGGCATCGGCAGCATCCCCCATTCCGGCATCCCCGGCCCGCCCTGCGGACCGGCGTTGCGCAGCACCAGCACATGGTCGGGCGTCACATCGAGGTTTTCGTCGTCGATGGCGGCTTTCATCTCGGGGTAGCTGTCAAAGACCAACGCCGGGCCTTCGTGGTGGTGGAACTTCGGATCGCAGGCCGCCGGTTTGATCACCGCGCCATTGGGGCAAAGGTTGCCCTTGAGCACGGCAAGCGAGCCTTCCTTATAGACCGGGTTCGACAGGGGCCGGATCACGTCGTCATTATAGACAGGCGCATTCGCGATCCCTTCTTCCAGCGGTTTGCCGGTGCAGGTGATGGCCGACCGGTCAAGCTTGTCGCCCAACTGGTCCATCAGCGCCCGCAGCCCGCCCGCGAAGTAGAAATCCTCCATCAGATATTCGCTGCTGCCCAAGGGCCGGATATTGGCAATCAGCGGCGTGATGCGGCCCAGAGCGTCGAGATCGCTCAACTCCAGCGCCACCCCGGCGCGGCGCGCCATGGCCAAGAGATGCACCACCGCATTGGTCGAACAGCCCGTCGCCATGGCCACCGTCGCCGCGTTTTGCACGGCGGCGGGGGTGATGATCTTGTCGGGCGTCAGGTCCTCCCAAACCATATCGACAATGCGCCGCCCGCAAGAGGCGCTCATCCGTTTGTGCCCCGCATCCGCAGCGGGGATCGAGGTCGCCCCCGGCAGGGTCAGCCCCATCGCCTCGGCAATCGCGGTCATGGTGGAGGCGGTGCCCATCGTCATGCAATGCCCGTAGGACCGCGCAATGCCGCCTTCGACGCCAACCCATTCCTCGGCCGAGATCGTGCCCGCGCGGCGTTCGTCCCAGAACTTCCAGGCGTCCGAGCCAGAGCCAAGCGCCCGCCCCGCGTAATTGCCGCGCAGCATCGGCCCCGCGGGCAAAAAGATGAACGGCACGCCTGCGCTGATCGCGCCCATGGTCAGCCCCGGCGTGGACTTGTCACAGCCCCCATGAGCACCACACCGTCAAGCGGGTGCGAGCGGATCGTCTCTTCGGTCTCCATCGCGATCATATTGCGGTAGAGCATCGAAGTCGGCTTGGTGAAGCTCTCGTCGATCGAGATCGTCGGGATCTCAAGCCCCAGCCCGCCGGCCTGCGCGATTCCCTTCTTCACGTCCTCCGCGCGGTCGCGGAAATGAAGGTGGCAGGGGTTCATCTCGGACCAAGTGTTCAGGATGCCGATCACCGGGCGGCCTTCCCAATCCTCGGGGCCCAGACCCATCTGCATCATGCGCGACCGATGGCCAAAGCTGCGCAGATCGTCGGGGGCGAACCAGCGCGCGCTGCGCAGCTGATCGGCGGTTTTCTTGGTCTCGGTCATGGATTCCTCGCCAGCTAAAACATCATCACAAAAAGGTTGGAAAACACATCTTGCTCGAATTGATATATTACCGTATCACCCCAATTGTCGATACCATTTGAGGGAGGAGCCGCGAAAATGTCGGGAAAACCACTGAAACAAACGCTCCGCCCCAGCAGCCGCCTGTCGGGCTTTTGGCTCTCGCTCTGCTCTCCTACGGTGACCGAGATCGCGGCGGGCAGCGGGATCGACTGGCTGTTGTTGGATATGGAGCATGCGCCCAACGATCTCAGCCAAATCACCGACCATCTGCGCGCGGCAGGCAGTGCCAATCCCGATGCGCAGATGATTGTGCGCCTGCCGTCCTCGGACCAGACGATGACCAAACGGCTGCTGGATATCGGCGTGCGCAATCTGATGTTCCCGATGATCCAGACTGCCGAGGCCGCCCGCCAAGCCGTATCATGGACCCGCTACCCGCCCGAAGGGCTGCGCGGCATCTCGGCCACGATCCGCGCCAATGATTACGCGCGGCAAACCGATTACCTCAGCACCTATGCAGAGGCGCAATGCGTGATCGTGCAGGTCGAAACCCCGAAGCGGTGGCCGAAATTCCCGCCATCGCCGCCGTGCCGGGGGTGGATGCGATCTTTATCGGGCCGGGAGATCTATCCTCCGCGATGGGCCATACCGGCAACCCGATGCACCCCGATGTCCAAGAGAAGATCCGTGAGGCGGTCGCGGCCATCCATGCCGCCGGGCTGCCTGCGGGCATCCTCGGCTATGGTGCCGATCTTGCGCAACGGTACTTTGATGAGGGTATCGAATTCGTCGCCATCGCGGGCGACGCTTGGCTGCTCACGCGGCAGATGGATGCGTTGGTGCAGACCATGGCGCGGCCCTCCCCCACTTTGACACAGCAAACCCATAAGGATTGATCATGACCGCGGACAGCAAGAGATTTCACCCCCACGGCAAACATCTGATCGCCGGCGAATGGGTCGGCGGCGGAGAGACCTTCGCCAATTCCCCCGCCACCGGCGAAAGCGACCAATTCCAAAGCGGCACCCCGGCCCATGTGGACCGTGCCTGCCAAGCGGCGGAGGAGGCCTTTTGGTCCTACGCCTATGCCAGCCGCGAGACCCGCGCCGCCTTCCTCGACACCATCGCGGATGAGATGGAGGCCCGAGCCGAGACCATTACCGAGATCGGCACCCGCGAATCCGGCCTGCCCGAAGCCCGCCTTCAGGGCGAGCGGGGGCGGACAACCGGGCAGCTTCGCCTCTTTGCCGATCACATCCGCAAAGGCGCGCATCTGGACCGGCGCGTTGACGGCGCCCTGCCCGAACGCCAACCAATGCCGCGCCCCGACATCCGCATGATCCAGCGCCCCATCGGGCCGGTCGCGGTCTTCGGCGCGTCGAACTTCCCGCTGGCCTTCTCTACCGCGGGCGGCGACACCGCCGCGGCGCTGGCGGCGGGCTGCCCAGTCGTGGTCAAAGGCCACTCCGCCCACCCCGGCACGGGGGAGATCGTTGCCGAAGCGATCCACGCGGCGATCCAGAAATGCGGCATCCACCCCGGCGTCTTCTCTCTGATCCACGCCAACAGCCGCGAGGTGGGGCAGACGCTGGTGCAGCATCCGCTCATCAAGGCCGTGGGCTTTACCGGATCGCTCGGCGGGGGGCGCGCGCTCTTTGATCTTTGCGCCCAACGCCCCGAGCCGATCCCCTTCTTTGGCGAGTTGGGCTCGGTGAACCCGATGTTCGTTTTGGCCGATGCCGCCCGCAATCGGGGCGCTGAGATCGGCGCGGGCTGGGCCGGCTCGCTGACCATGGGCGCGGGGCAGTTCTGCACCAACCCCGGCATCGCGGTCGTGGCCAAAGGGGCCGAAGGCGATGCATTCGTCGCCGCCGCGAAAGAGGCGCTTGAGCAGGTCGGCCCGCAGGTCATGCTGACCGACGGCATCGCCAAAGCCTACCGCGACGGCAAGGAACGTTTCACCGGGCGCAACGCCGTCCGCGCACTGGTCAGCAACGACAGCGAAGGCCGCGCCGCCCAGCCGAACTTGTTTGAAACCGACGCCGATACCTACCTGCAAGACCACGCGCTTGGGGAGGAGGTCTTTGGCCCCTTGGGTCTGGTGCTGCGGGTGTCCTCGGGCGATGAGATGCAAGAGCTCGCCAAAGGGTTCGAGGGGCAATTGACCGCGACGCTCCAGATGGACGAAGGCGACACCGACGCCGCCAAGGCGCTGATGCCCATTCTTGAGCGCAAGGCGGGCCGGGTGTTGGTGAACGGTTTCCCCACCGGGGTCGAGGTTTGTGACGCCATGGTGCATGGCGGCCCCTACCCGGCCTCCACCAACTTCGGCGCGACCTCTGTCGGCACCATGGCGATCCGCCGCTTCCTGCGACCCGTGTCCTACCAAAACCTGCCCGAGGCGCTATTGCCCGAAGACCTGCGCGGGCTTCGGCATGAGCGGCGGGTTGATCGGCCCCGTCGCCGTGCTCGACGCGATGCCGCAGGACATGCAAGACAAGGTGCGCGGCTATGCCGAAGGGCTCGACCTGCGCTTTGCGGCCTCCTTCTCGGAAGAAGCCTTTGCCGAAGCGGTAAAGGGGGCAGCCTATATCGTCCCACGCGGGCGGGGGCTTCCGGCTGAGGTGCTGCGGGGGGCCGATAGCGTGCGCCTCGTGCATCAATGGGGCACCGGGTATGACAAAATCCCCTTGGATGTCGCGCGCGAGATGGGTGTGCCGGTCGCGCGCAGCCCCGGGGTCAACGCGCCCACCATCGCCGATCTGACCATCGGCATGATGATCGCCGCGCTACGCCGCATCCCGCTGCATTACAACAACACCCGCGCGGGCAAATGGATCGTGCCCGAGATCGTCCCCGGGGCGCGGGATCTCAGCAGTCAGAAGGTCGGGCTGATCGGCTTTGGCGCCATCGGGCAGCTTGTCGCGAAACGGCTGACGGGCTTTGACTGCGAGGTGCTCTACTACCGCCGCTCGGGGCCCGCCGAAGGCACCAGCGCCCGCTATGCAGACCGCGATGAAATCCTTGAGACCTGCGATATTGTCAGCCTGCACATGCCGCTGACCGATGCGTCACACCACACCATCGGGGCGGATGAACTGGCGCGAATGAAATCGGATGCGCTTTTGGTGAACACCGGGCGCGGCGGGCTGATCGATGAGGCGGCCCTGATCGACACGCTGACCCACAAGCGCATCGCCGGGGCCGCATTGGATGTCTTTACCCAAGAACCGGTGGAGCCGGACAACCCGCTGCTGCGTCTCGATAATGTCCTGCCGCTGCCGCATATCGGTGGCCATAGTGAGGACAACCTCAAACGCATGGTCGGCCATTGGGCGGGCAACATCCGCGCCTTCCACGAAGGGCGCGGCATCGACGAGGCCTGCCTCGTGACCTGAAGGCAACCCCCGGCCTGACCCCTCAGGCCGGGGCGCGGCTTAACCCTCAAGCGGTACGGGCAACAGGATCTTATTGGTCTGGCTCACCAAATACCCCGCCTCGGCGCTTTTCTTGAGATAGGCCTGCCACTCAGGATCCGCCGCCATCTGCGCCCGACGGGCCGCACGGTCGGCAGCGTCCTCATAGGCCCAGATATGCACGAAGGAATTGACGTCCCCCGTCTCGACCTGCGCATAGATCACCGGCTCGCCCAAGATGCGGCGCTGCGCCGGGAAGCCGAATTCGGCATAGAGCGCGAGGTGTTTCTTGATCGTGCCGGGGCGGCAGCAATAGGTGCGGTGGTCGTAGATCATGGGGTGGTCTTTCTGCTTGCTTGGGTCATGCGATACCGGCGTGGTCGGTGATCCGGGCCCGCGCCTGCAAAAGGTGATAGGCCATCGACACGCCTGCGACTTCGCTGTCGCCCGCGCGGATCGCTTCGAGGATTTGCCGATGTTCGCTGATCACCACGTCGATCCGGGCTTGGGAGCCTTGACGGGTCAGTTTTTGCGCCACGTCGATCCCCTGTTCGATCGAACCGCGGGCGCAATCGAGCATCTGCACGAAGACCTCATTGCCCGAGGCCGCCGCGATGGCGCGGTGGAATTGGTAATCGGCGTCAAAGGAAGGATCGCGCGCCTGCATCGATGCCTCCAGCGTCTGTAAGGCTGCCTCGATCCGGGCGATATCCTTGGGGCTGGCGCGCTGTGCGGCCATGCGGGCGGTGGCCTTTTCGATCGTGATCCGCGCCTCCATGGCGCGCATCAGCCCGGCGACGGAACCCGCCGTGGCATATTCGATCAGCTTTTCCGAAGGCCGCCGCCGCACGAAGGTGCCCACGCCGCGCCGCGCTTCGACCAGACCGTCCTCTTGCAGCTTGCGCAGCGCCTCACGCACCACGGGGCGCGACACGCCAAAGGCGGTGGCGATCTGATTCTCCGACGGCAGCTTTTCCCCCTGCACCAGCTTGTTCGACACGATCTGCTCAAGAACCTGCCCGTAGAGCTGGTCAGCCAAAGTCTGGCGCTTCTTGATCTTCAGTTTCGGTGCTGTCACCGGCTACCCTCCCGCCGCGGCGCGGCGCATCATATTGGCCAGCCGCAGCGCCGATGTTGCAGCCCCATAGCCGTTGTCGATGTTCACCACGGTCACCCCCGGCGCGCAGCTGGCAAGTATCGAATCGAGCGCGACCCTCCCGCCGCGGGCGACACCATAGCCCACAGAGGTCGGCACACCAATGACCACCCCCGGCACCAGCCCGGCCACGACCGAGGGCAGCGCCGCGTCCATCCCGGCAAAGACGATCACCACATCCATCTCGCGCAGCAACTCTTCCCGCGCGAGCAGACGCCACAGCCCGGCGACGCCCACGTCCGAAACCTCGGTCGCCGCCATCCCGCCATAGGCCAGCGTGCGCCGCGCCTCGGCCATGGGAGCGTAATCAGAGGTGCCCGCACTGACGAGGGCGATGCGCGGGGTGCTGGCCAAGGGCCCGATCTCTCCCAAAATGGCGGTGCGCGAGGCCATGCAGTAATCGACCCGTTGCGCCGCGTCGGCGGGCAGCGCGGCGAACTGCTCTGCCGTCAGCCGGGTCAGCAACAGCCGCCGTTCCTCTGCTGCCGCGTCTCCGATGATGGCGGCGATCTGCGCCACGGATTTATGCTCACAAAGCACGGCCTCTTCGATGCCGATACGCCCCCGCGGCCCCGGTCAAAGGTCACGTCTGGATGCCCGTCGGGGCCGGTCTTAGTGATGGACAAATGCACTTCCTCTTAAATAGGCCCGCAGATCGACCGCGCGCCCGTCATCCGTGGCCTGCCGAACCTGCGTCAATATCGCTGCACGTTTCTGGGCGGAGAGGCCCTCATAGACAAGCGGATCAAGCTCGACCACCCAACCCCCGCGCAGGCGTCGGCAGCGCAGGGTGATATTGCCCATGACCTCACGCAGCAGGGTCTCTACCCGGTCGATCACCGCCAGATCCGCCGGCTCCACCCGCAGACCGGTCTCGATCCGGCTGGCCAAACAGGGGGCGGCTGGCAGTTCCGCCAGATCCCCCAGCCCGAGCGCGCGGGCCAAGGCGCGCACATCCGACTTGGACATCTGCGCCTCGACGAAAGGGTGCAACACGCCGTGCTCCGCCGCGGCTTGTAGGCCGGGACGGTAGTCCGACAGGTCATCGATATTGGTGCCCGCCGCCACCAGCGGCCCCATCCGCGCCAAGGTGCCATAGAGGTTCGATTTGCAGAAATAACAGCGATTGACCGGGTTCGCGCGATAGGCGGGATCGGCGAACTCCCCCGCGTCGACCAGCTTCAGCGGCAGGTCCCAAGTGGCGGCGAAATCCTTCACCCGCGCGGTTGCCGCCGCCGGAACGGCGGGTGAGACCGCATGGCAAAGCGTCACGCCCGCCGCGCCGCGCACCTTGGCCGCGGCGGCCGAGAGCGTCAGGCTGTCGATCCCCCGCTGAGCGCGATGGTCAGTGAAGGGGGGCGCGCAAGGGCGGCGTGGAGGGCGGCAGGAACGGTCACTCCGCCAATCCGTCCTCAGTCTTGAGCTGTGCCAAAAGCCGCCCGCTTGACATCTGGAGGTGGTCGCGCATCCGCTGGCGGGCGCGTTCCGCGTCACCCTCGGCGATAGAGGCGGCGATGTCGTAATGCTCTTGAATCGCGTCACGGCTTTCTCCACCGCGTTTCAGCGCTTGCAGCCGCCCGGCCAGCATCGTCTCGCGCAGGCTGGCGACAAGGTAGTTGAACAGGCTGAGGTAATAGCTGTTGCCCGTCGCCTCGCAAACCGCGCGGTGAAAATCGAGGTCGGCAGTGACCCCTGCCGCCACTGCCGGGCCGCCGATCTTGTTGCTTTGGTCATAGGCGGCGGCGGCACGCTCAATCTCTGCGCGGGCCTCGGGGGTGGCGCGGGCGGCGGCGATGGCAGCGGCTTCGATCTCAAGCCCCATGCGCAGCTCTAGGATCTGTTCAAGCTTGCGCTGGCTTTCCATATCACGTTCGGGAATCGCAAAGCCCTGACGGGGCCGGTCGCTGGCGACAAAGGCCCCCGGCCCTGACGGCTCGACAACATGCCTTCGGCCTTAAGGCGCGACACCGCCTCGCGGATCACCGTGCGGCTCACGTCGAAATCGCTGGCCAATGTGGTTTCGGAGGGCAGCACATCGCCCACGTTCCACACGCCGTTCACCACGTTGTGGCGCAGCACCTCCGTCACCTGATCGCTCAGCGTGGCACCATCGACGAGGGGCGCGGTCGCCTGAAGATTTGCAGCCATAATAACAACTTCCTTTCGCCGATTGGACCACCTGTATGACAAGCTGTCAATAATCAGAAGGTAGGGTCATTCCCAGCATTACAACCAGAATACAACATTACAAGTAAGATGAAATCCCCGTAAATTTGTATTTTTAATTGACAGGCTAGAGATTCCCCCGCAGTCTGCGGATCACGGCAAGAGGATGTCAGGGGGAGCCCGGAACCCATCCAGTAGCTGCCGACACACAGTCAAAACTCGGGAGGAGTTTCTATGTCACCGTTCTTCAAATCGATCCGCCGCACCACAGCGGCCACCATCCTTTTCGCCGTCGCAGGCGCCGCCGCCCATGCGCAGAGCTTTGTCATGGCGACCGGCCAGCAGGGCGGCTCGTGGTATCCCGTGGGCGGCGCGATCAAGGCGATCGTGGAGCGTGAGAACCCAGATATGGACATCACCGTCACGCCGGGTGCGGGCGTGTCGAATGTGGTCGGCGTGGACGCGGGCCGCTTTGGCATCGCCTTCGCCAACTCGATCTCGACCGTGGACAGCCTGTCGGGCAAAGAGCCGTTCCGCAAGGCCACGACCAATGTCTGCAACCTTGGCATTCTTTATCCGCAGTATTTCCAGATCGTCGCGCTTGAGGATTCGGGCATCAAGACCATCGCCGACATGAAGGGCAAACGCCTGACCACGCAGCAGCTTGGCAACACGGGCGAATTCCTGACACGCGAGCTTTTGTCGACCGCCGACATGACCTTTGATGACCTCGACAGCGTCGCCAACACCTCCTATTCCGACTCCGCCTCGCAGATGAAAGACGGTCAGGCCGATTTCTTCACGCTCGGGTCGTCGCTGCCGACAGGTTCGGTCATGGATCTGGCCTCCTCCCGCAAGATCCGCCTGATCGACGTGGATGAAGAGACCTTCCAGTACTTCAAAGACAAGAACGCCGCCTTCCAGCGCCGCGAAGTCAAGGCAGGCGCTTACCCCGGTTTCGATGAGACCGTGCATGCGATCAGCTACGACACCCATATGGTCGCGCCCTGCGACTATGACGGTGAGATCGTCAAATCCGTGCTCGCCGCGATTGCCGACAACAACGACAGCTTCGCCGCGATCAGCAAATCCATGGCGAACCTGACGGTCGAGGAAATGGCCACCGACATCGGCGTGCCCTTCCACCCCGCCGCGAAAGAGTTCTACGCAGAGCGTGGCGTCTCGGGGATGTAATTTCCCCCTGACGAGAAACGGGTCGGCCGGGGCCAAGCGCTCCGCCCGACCCACATCCCCATAGGCCCTACCGCCCGTGCATCGCATGCGCCGCCGCACAAGGGCCGCTTTCCACTCTAGACGCGAGAACCCCCATGCAACTGTCGATCTTTCTGGACAAGATGCCCCTGATTACCCGCATAGCAAGGCTGATCCTGATCGGCATGGCTGCTTGGCATCTCTATGTCGCCTTCGTCGGCCCGCCCAACCCCTATATCATGCGCGGCGTGCACGTCGCTCTGGCGCTTTTGCTGATCTTCCTGACCGTCAACCGCAAGGGGCTGCGCAACGATGTGCCGCGCTGGTATGACGTGGTGCTCGGGCTGGTTGCCTTGGGCGCGGCGCTCTATCCGTCCTTCAACCTCAACTACATCACGCAGCGCTTTCTCTACGTCGATCCGCTGATGCCGATGGACATTGTGGTGGGGATCACGCTGGTTGTCCTGTTGCTTGAGGCCACGCGCCGGATGCTGGGGCCGATGCTGCCGATCACGGCGCTGCTGTTTCTCGGCTACGGCCTCGCCTTCACCTCGACCCTGCCCTCGGTGATCCTTGAGCAGTTGTTCATGACGCCCGAAGGCATCTTCGGCATCCCGATCGCGGTTTCCGCGACCTATATGGTGCTTTTCATCCTATTCGGCTCTTTGGTCGAGCGGATGGGCGTGGGCCAACTCTTCATGGATTTCGCGGTGGCGCTTACCGGGCGTCAGGTCGGCGGTCCGGCCAAGGTGGCCTGTGTGACCTCGGGCCTCTTCGGGTCGGTGTCCGGCTCTGCCGTGGCCAATGTGATGACGACCGGGACCTTCTCCATCCCGCTGATGAAACGCATGGGGTTCAAACCCGCCTTCTCCGGCGCAGTCGAGGCCGTGGCCTCGACCGGGGGCAGATCATGCCGCCCGTCATGGGGGCTGCGGCCTTTGTCATGGCCGAATACCTCGGCGTGGGATACCTCACGGTCGCGAAATACGCGCTGGCGCCCGCGATCCTGTTCTATGTGGCCCTTTTTGCCGCGGTCCATTTCGAGGCCAAGCGCAAGGGCATCGGTTCGGTCCCGAAAGAGGATCAAGTGCCGCTGAAAACCGTTCTTGTCGAGCGGGGCCACCTGTTCTTGCCACTGGCGATCATCGTGGGCGTGCTGATGCTGGGCTATTCGGCCCCCTATGCGGCGCTTTGCGGTATCGTCTCGGTCGTGCCCGTGGCGGCGCTGCGCAAGACGACACGGCATTACGTCACCGTCGACAACATCCTCGAAGCGCTCGAAGGCGGCGCGCGTAACGTGCTGGCGATTGCCGCGGCCTGTGCCTGTGCGGGCATCGTCGTCGGCGTGATCGACATCACCGGCCTTGGCCTGACCTTCTCGAACTTCGTGATCGAAGCGGCCCAAGACACGCTGGTCATCGCGCTCTTCCTGTCGATGATCGCGGGCATCATCCTTGGCATGGGGATGCCGACCACACCGGCCTATATCGTGCAGGTCGCCCTGCTGGTGCCGGCATTGGTGAAACTGGGCGTCCAAGTCGAAGCGGCGCATCTCTTCGTGTTCTACTTCGCGATCCTGTCGGCCATCACGCCCCCCGTCGCCATGGCGGTCTATGCCGCCAACACCCTGTCCCACGCCAAGATCGTCGAGGCGAGCTGGGCTGCGGTGAAACTCGGGGCCACCGGCTTTATCGTGCCCTTCATGTTCGTCTATGAACCGGCGATCTTGATGCAGGGTTCGGCCACCCAGATCACCTTGGTCCTGTTGCAGGCCACCATTGGCGTCATCCTGCTGGCCGCGGCCCTGCAACGCTACTACTTTGGCCAACTGTCGAATGTGCTGTCGGTGGTGCTTTTCGCGGCGTCGCTCTTGCTGATCTATCCCGATCTGCGGCTCACTGCCTCGGGGCTGGTCATCGCGGGCGTTATCCTGGCCTTCCAAAAGGCCAGGAACCCCAACCCGAAAAGCCAAGCGGCCACACATACTTAAATCTCAGAACGAAACGGAGCCTTCTCCATGCTGCAAAAAACATCCCTCAAGGCGCGGACCGGCGGACAGGTCCTTGTGGATCAGCTTTTGATCCACGGCGCCGACACCGCCTATTGCGTGCCCGGCGAAAGCTACCTTGAGGTGCTGGACGCGCTGCATGACGTGCAGGACCGTTTCAACCTGATCAACGCCCGGCACGAAGCCGGAGCCGCGAATATGGCCGAGACCTATGGCAAGCTCACCGGCAAGCCTGGCATCTGCATGGTCACCCGCGGCCCCGGGGCCTGCCACGCGGCCATCGGCGTGCATATCGCGCAGCAAGACAGCACGCCGATGATCCTGCTCGTGGGCCAGATCGCCCGCGACACCACCGACCGCGAAGCCTTTCAGGAAGTCGACTACCGCGCCATGTTCGGCCCCATCGCCAAATGGGCCGCCCAGATCGACGACCCGGCGCGGGTGCCGGAATATATGGCCCGCGCCTTCCGCGTGGCGACCTCGGGCCGCCCCGGCCCGGTGGTGATCTCCCTGCCCGAAGACATGCTGACCGAGGTGGTTTCCGTCGCCGATGCGCGGCCCTATACGGCCACCCATGCCGGCCTGTCGCCCGATAGCCTCGATATGCTCAAGACCGAGATCGCGCAAGCCGAACGGCCCCTGCTGCTGCTCGGCGGCTCCGGCTGGTCGGATGGAAGTGCGGCGGCCATCACCCGCTTTGCCGAGGCCAACAAGATCCCCGTCACCACCTCTTTCCGGCGACAGGACATCGTGAACAACCTCTCGCCGGTCTATGCAGGCGATTTCGGCACCTCCACCGCGCCCAGTCTTTACGCGCATCAACGCGAGGCGGATTTGCTCATCGTGATCGGCGCGCGTTTGGGCGAGATGACGACCAAGACCTACACCACCATGCAATCACCCAACCCCGAGACCCGTCTGGTGCATCTCTATCCGGAGGCGGATGAGATCGGCCGCGTCTATTCACCGGATTTGGGCATCGCCGCGGCGCCCGTCGCTGTGGCCGCGGCCTTGGACGGCGTCGATCTTGGCCGGGCAGAGGCATGGGGCGATTGGTGCGACAAGCTGCATGCCGATTACCTCACCGATACCGAAGCGCCCAATGGCGGGGACTGGGACCTCGACATGGGGGTGGCCCTTGCGCAACTGCGCGATGAGCTGCCCGACGACGTGGTGGTCACGCTCGACGCGGGCAACCACACCGGCTGGGCGCAGCGGTTCCTGCGCTTTGGCCGTCCGGGCCGGATCGTCGGCTCCACCTGTGGCGCGATGGGCTATTCCGTGCCCGCCGCCGTCGCAGCCTCGATCGCAGACCCTGAACGGCTGACGCTCTCCTTCGTCGGCGATGGCGGCTTTATGATGAGCGGCAACGAACTCGCCACCGCCGCGCAATATGGCGGGCGGCCCATCGTGCTGCTGTTCAACAACGGCATCTACGGCACCATCCGCATGCACCAAGAACGCGACCACCCGGAGCGTATCTCGGGCACCACCTTGCAGAACCAAGACTTCGTAAAGATGGCCGAAGGTCTGGGCGCCCATGCCGAGCGGGTGACCAAAACCGAGGATTTCGCCGCCGCCTTCACCCGCGCCCGCGAGAGTGGCCGTCCCGCCCTGATCGAACTGGTGACCGACCCTGAGCAGATCTCGACCCGCACCACGATCAGCAAGCTGCGCGCGGCGGCCCAGAAAAAAGTCGACGCTGACCAGCGCTGAAGGATGACCCAGATGACGACCCTGACCGCGCCGCCCCGCGCAGATGATACGGACGCGCAAGACCACGCCGCCTTGCTCGATGCGCTGCGCGATGCCATCGGCCCTGCCCATGTGGTGACCGACGCCAAGGATTTCGACGCGCGGCTGATCGAAGACCGCGGGCTGCGGCGCGGCACGGCGCTGGCGCTGATCCGCCCCGGCTCAACCGAAGAGGTCGCCGCCTGCATGCGTCTGTGCCATGCCGCCGAGGTGCCGGTCACGCCGCAGGGCGGCAACACCGGCCTTGCGGGGGCGGCGTGCCCGATGGCGGCATTATCCTCACAACAGACCGGCTGAACCGTATCCGCGCGGTCGATCCGACCAATGCCACGATGACGGTCGAGGCGGGCTGCATCCTTGCCAATATCCAAGCGGCGGCGGATGAGGTCGACGCGCTCTTTCCGCTCTCGCTCGCTTCCGAAGGGTCATGCCAGATCGGCGGCAACCTTTCGACCAACGCAGGCGGCACGGCGGTGCTGCGCTATGGCAATACCCGTGACCTCGTGCTGGGGATAGAAGCGGTGCTGCCCGATGGCCGGGTGCTGAATGACCTGAACGGCCTGCGAAAAAACAACACCGGCTTTGACCTCAAACACCTCTTTATCGGCGCCGAAGGCACGCTTGGCATCATCACGGCGGCGGTGATCAAACTCTTTCCCAAACCCACCGCCCGCGCCACCGCGCTAGTGGCCTGCACCGGCCCCGATCCGGCGCTCGCGCTCTATGCGCGGATGCGCGGCCAGACCGCCGACACGCTTTCGACATTCGAGTATATCGACCGGCTGGGCCTGCAAATGGTGATCGACCACGCGCCCGGCTGTAGCGATCCGATGGCCGAGGTGCATCCCGCCTATTGCCTGATCGAACTCACCGGCAATGGCGCGCAGACAGACCTCGACACCCGGCTGGAAACCGCGCTGGAAGCCGCTTTCGAGGCGGAGGAAATCATCGACGCCGTGATCGGCGCCTCGGAGGCGCAGAAAGACGCGCTTTGGGCGCTGCGAGAGAACCTGTCAGAGGCGCAGAAACCCGAAGGCGCGTCGATCAAACATGACGTTTCGGTCCCGGTGTCCCGCGTGGCGGATTTCATCCGCGAGGCGACCCAAGCCTGTATGGATCACATGCCCGGGCTGCGCCCCTGCCCCTTTGGCCATTTCGGCGACGGCAACCTGCATTTCAATCTGTCACGTCCGGTGGATATGGCGGATGCGGCGTTCCTTGCCGAATACGGGGCGTTCAACCGAATCGTGCATGATATCGTGCACGAAATGGGCGGCTCGTTCTCGGCGGAACATGGCATCGGCACCTTCAAACGCGCCGAGCTGCGCCGGTATAAAGACCCGGTCGCGCTGGAGTTGATGGAGCAGATCAAGGCCACCCTCGACCCGGGCCATTTGATGAACCCGGGCAAGGTGCTTTGACCGCTTAACCGCGCCCCGCGAAGGGCATTTTGGTGGCCATCACGGTGACGAACATGGCGTTGGAGTCAAGCGACAGCTTCGCCATGTAAGACAGCGTTTCGGCCACATCGTTCACATCCATGCGCGGCTCGGACATGCGGCTGCCATTGGGTTGCAGAATGCCCTCCTTCATCCGCTCGGTCATCTCGCTCGCCGCATTGCCGATGTCGATCTGCCCGCAGGCAATGTCATGCGCCCGCCCGTCGAGCGACAGCGCGCGGGTCAACCCGGTGATCGCGTGTTTCGTCGCCGTATAGGGCACCGACAGAGGGCGCGGCACATGAGCGCTGATCGAGCCGTTGTTGATGATTCGCCCGCCCTTGGGGCTCTGCCGTTTCATCAGGGCGAAAGCCGCACGGGCGCAGAGGAATGACCCGGTCAGATTGGTCGCGACGATGTCGTTCCACTCCGCCACGCTGAGCGCGTCTACCTCAACTGCCGAGCCATTGCGCCCGGCATTGTTGAACAGCAGATCCAGCCGCCCAAAGGTCGTCTCCACCCGCTCGAAAAGCGCATCGACCTCCGCCTCGACGCCCACATCGGCGGCCACGGCGATATGCCCCTGCCCGTCGAGCCTCGCGCAGGCTGCGTCGATCTTATCCTGCTGCCGCCCCGTCAGCACGAGAGTGAAACCGTCCTTCGCCAAACGCTGCGCACAGGCAAGGCCCACCCCGCTTCCGGCCCCTGTTATCAGAGCAATCTTTTGATCCATCTTACCATTCCATCCCTGTCATCGCCCTGCGGGCCGTTGTGTGGAATCTAATATATATGATCGCGCAAGAATAGGTTTTTTCGCTATTTTTCCGATTTGGCGCCTCGTTCAACTTGGCTGTCTCACATTCGCGCGAGCGCACTAGACGACCGGTCTATTATTCCTTAGATGCCCCGGTATGACAGAGGCAAAGAAATCAGATCAGACGCGGCAACGCATCTTGGACATAGGGCGCAGCCTCGTGCTGCGGCACGGGTTCTCTGGCGTTGGCCTGTCGCGCATTCTGAGCGAAAGCGGCGTGCCCAAGGGCTCGTTTTACTATTACTTCGCGTCGAAAGAGGCTTTTGGCACCGCGATGCTGGCAGATTACGTCGAGGCCTATCTCGACCGTGTCGATGCGCTGATCGCGGCCCCGGGAACGGCGGGCGGCAAGCTCGACAATTTCTGGGATGCATGGCTCAGCCAATCCAGCGCCCCGGGGATCGCCAGCGCCTGTTTGGTGGTGAAACTCGGATCCGAAGTCGCCGACCTGTCGGAAACGATGCGCGAAACCCTCGATCAGGGTGTCGATGCTTTGGTCGCCCGAATTGCCCAATTGCTGCGCCAAGGCGCAGAGGATGGGACCGTTCGGGTGCTCGAAGACCCCGAGACCACAGCCCGCATGCTCTATGCCAAATGGCTCGGCGCTGCGGTGCTGGCCAAACTGGCACGCAGCGATGCGCCGCTGCGCATGGCGCGCGCTGAAACCTCTGCCCAACTCTCCCCCACCGGGGACCAATTCCCAACCTGAAAGGAAACAGCATGTTCGCTGCCATCCACGACACATTCGGCGAGCCCGCCGAGGTTCTGACCACCCGCGAAACCGACAAGCCCGCGCCCGCCGCAGGCGAAGCGCTGCTGCGCATGGTGCTCTCGCCCATCCACAACCACGACCTTTGGACCGTGCGCGGCAACTATGGCTACAAGCCCGAACTGCCCGGCGCCATCGGCGGCTCCGAAGCGCTTGGCATCGTCGAGGCCGTGGGCGAAGGCGTTGATGAGGCGCTGATCGGCAAACGCGTCACCGCCGCTGGCTTCCACGGCGCATGGGCCGAGTATTTCACCGCCCCTGCCGCGGGCCTGCTGCCCCTGCCTGAGGCGATCTCGGACGAAGCGGGCGCGCAGTTGATTGCCATGCCCTTCAGCGCCCTGTCCCTGTTGGAAACCCTCAAAGTCGGCGAAGGCGATTGGCTGATCCAAACCGCCGCCAATGGCGCGGTCGGCAAGATCATGGTCGGTCTGGCCAAGGCGCGCGGTGTCAAATTGCTGAACCTCGTCCGCCGCGAAGGCGCCGCCGAAGAGATGCGCGACACCGGCGCGGAACATGTCCTCTCCACCGAAGATGCGGATTGGCAGAGCAAAGCGCGTGAGTTGATCGGCAAAGACGGCGCGGTCTCGGCCATCGATTCCGTCGGCGGTGAGTTGGGCGGTCAACTGGTCGAACTACTGGGCAAGGACGGTGAGTTGATCGTCTTCGGCACGGCGACAGGCCAGCCGCTCTCCATGTCCTCGGGCGAATTGATCATGAAGCACATCACCGTCAAAGGCTTCTGGGGCTCGCGCGTCAGCGGCGAGATGGCGGCAGAGACGCGGGGCCGCCTGATTGGCGAATTGGTGCAACTGGCTGCAAAGGGCCAACTGCCCCTCGACACCGGC
This sequence comes from Sulfitobacter faviae, assembly GCF_029870955.1. Classification (NCBI taxonomy): domain Bacteria; kingdom Pseudomonadati; phylum Pseudomonadota; class Alphaproteobacteria; order Rhodobacterales; family Roseobacteraceae; genus Sulfitobacter; species Sulfitobacter faviae. The sequence continues at coordinate 184,364 of NZ_PGFQ01000002.1, forward strand.
GGCATCTACCCGCTGGCCGAGGTGACCGAGGCGATGAAAGCCGCGCTGACCACGGGCCGTGGCGGCAAGGTCATGCTGCGCCCGTGATCGGGATTTGACGACAGCGGCGGCCCTCCCTCCCCGGGGTCGCCGCCCCATGCGCGGAATGCCCAAGTTTCGGACAGCACCGCGATTTGCTGCCCATTTTTCAGGCAAGCCCGCCGTGCAGGCGGCTCTGAACCGCCTCGGCGATGACTCTCCCCCGTCTCTATGGTGATTAAAAAATCATCAGACTTTACAGGGCGGAGCGTTCCTCATCCTCATCGACAGCAGCATAAACAGCCCCCAAGCGACCCCGGTGCAGCCGCGCGCCATCGGTGCTGCGATGGTCTCGGCCAAGGCTGCGCGGGGCGGTTCGACAATCGGCGAATTGCGCCAGTCGGGCGCGATGAAGCTGCTCTTCCCCCGCCCCGACCCCGCGCTGTTGCAAGCAATCGTCATCAATTCCGCAGGCGGCATCACCGGCGGCGATAGTTTTGCCCTGACGGCCCGTGCCGAGGCGCAAGCGGCGCTCAGCCTCACCACGCAGGCCGCCGAACGCGCCTATCGCGCGCAACCGGGGCAAGTAGCGGCGCTGCGCAATACCCTCACCGTCGACTCCGGCGCGACGCTGCATTGGCTGCCGCAAGAGACCATTCTCTACGACGGATGCGCCCTGCGGCGGCATCTGACCGTCGATCTGGCGCAAGACGCCTCTCTCCTGCTGGTGGAGCCACTTGTCTTTGGCCGCGCCGCTATGGGTGAAGCGCTGCGTCATGCCTATTTCCGCGACCGGATCGAGGTCAACCGCGCGGGCCAGCCGCTTTTTCACGACGCGATGACGCTCAGCGGCGATGTCACCGCGCATCTGGCGGCCCCGCACATCGCGGCCGGGGCCGGTGCCCTTGCCACGCTGATCTATGTGGCCCCCGATGCCGAAGCGCGGCTGCCCCGGCTCCGCGCCCAATTGCCCGACATCGCCGGGGCCAGCCTGATCGGCCCTGACCTGCTGGTTGCTCGGATCCTCGCCGCAGATAGTTTCGATCTTCGCCAATCGCTCGTCCCGATTTTGGGCACGTTGAGCGGTGACACCCTTCCCCGATCATGGATGACCTGACGTGCAACTGACCCCGCGAGAAAAAGACAAACTGCTGATCTCCATGGCTGCCGAGGTCGCCCGCAAGCGCCTTGCGCGCGGGGTCAAGCTGAACCACCCGGAGGCCATCGCCCTCATCACCGACACCGTGGTCGAAGGCGCGCGGGATGGCCGCAGCGTGGCCGATATGATGCAGGCCGGTGCCCATGTCATCACCCGCGACGACTGTATGGAGGGGGTGGCCGAGATGATCCCCGAGGTGCAGGTCGAAGCCACTTTTCCCGACGGGACCAAATTGGTCACCGTGCACAACCCCATCAGATAGGATATCCCATGCCGCGTTTTGCCCCCCTTCTTGCCCTGCCGCTTATGTCGCTCGCCATGGCGGCCTTCGCCCATAGCGCGCCGCTCCCCCACAGCCACGGCGGAGAGGGCGACGGATCGCTCGCCGTCTACCTGATCGCCGCCGCGGCCTTTGCGCTGTCGGGGGGATCCTCGTCCTGCGGCGTCTGAAGACATCCAAAGCATGATCCCCGGTGAGATCATTCCGGCGGAGGGCCTGTTGACCCTCAATGCCGACAGCACGGCGATCACGCTGATGGTCGCCAATACCGGCGACCGCCCGGTGCAGGTCGGCAGCCACTACCATTTCGCCGAGAGCAACCCGGCGCTTGAGTTCGACCGCGCCGCCGCGCGGGGCCTGCGCCTCGACATCGCGGCGGGGACTGCGGTGCGTTTCGAGCCCGGCCAACGGCGCGAGGTCGCGCTCATCCCGATCGGCGGGGCGCGGCGTGTCTTTGGCTTTAACAGCGCGGTGATGGGAGACCTCTGATGCCTGCACAGATCAAACGCGGTGACTATGCCGCCATGTTCGGCCCCACAGTGGGCGACCGGGTGCGGCTGGCCGATACGGACCTTATCATCGAAGTCGAACGTGACCTGACCACTGGGGAGGGCCGGGCCTATGGCGAAGAGGTCAAGTTCGGCGGCGGCAAGGTGATCCGCGATGGCATGGGCCAGTCGCAGGTCACCCGCGCGGGCGGCGCCGTGGACACGGTCATCACCAATGCGCTGATCGTTGACCATACCGGCATCTACAAGGCCGATGTCGGGCTGAAAGACGGGCGCATCGCCAAGATCGGCAAAGCGGGCAACCCAGACACGCAGCCAGGGGTCGATATCATCATCGGGCCGGGCACCGAGGTGATCGCGGGCGAGGGGCGCATCCTCACTGCCGGGGGCTTTGACAGCCATATCCACTTCATCTGCCCGCAACAGATCGAAGACGCACTGCATTCGGGGCTGACCACCATGCTCGGCGGCGGCACTGGCCCCGCGCATGGCACATTGGCCACCACCTGCACGCCGGGCGGCTGGCATATCGGGCGCATGATGCAGGCCGCCGATGCCTTTCCGATGAACCTCGCCTTTGCAGGGAAAGGCAATGCCTCGCAACCCGCCGCACTGGAAGAGCAGATCAACGCAGGCGCCTGCGCGCTGAAACTGCATGAGGATTGGGGCACCACCCCGGCGGCCATCGACTGCTGCCTTGGCGTTGCCGATGCGATGGACGTGCAGGTGATGATCCACACCGACACGCTGAACGAAAGCGGCTTTGTCGAACATACCGTGAAGGCCATGAAGGGCCGCACGATCCACGCCTTCCACACCGAAGGCGCGGGCGGGGGCCATGCCCCGGACATCATCAAGATTTGCGGCGAAGAGCATGTGCTGCCCTCCTCGACCAACCCCACGCGGCCCTTCACGGTCAACACGTTGGAAGAGCATCTGGATATGCTCATGGTGTGTCACCACCTCGACAAATCGATCCCCGAGGATGTGGCCTTTGCCGAAAGCCGCATCCGGCGGGAGACCATCGCCGCCGAAGACATTCTGCATGACATGGGGGCTTTCTCGATCATCGCCTCCGACAGTCAGGCCATGGGCCGGGTCGGAGAGGTCTTGATCCGCACATGGCAGACCGCTGACAAGATGAAAAAGCAGCGCGGACGGTTGCCCGAAGAGACGGGCGACAACGACAATTATCGCGTCCGCCGCTACATCGCGAAATACACCATTAACCCCGCTATCGCTCATGGCATCTCGACCCATATCGGCAGCATTGGAGAGGGCAAGCGTGCCGATCTGGTGCTGTGGAACCCCGCCTTTTTCGGGGTGAAGCCCGAGATGGTCTTGCTTGGCGGCAGCATCGTCTGCGCGCAGATGGGCGACCCCAACGCCTCGATCCCCACGCCGCAGCCGGTCTATTCGCGGCCCATGTTCGGCGCCTATGGCCGGGCGGTGGAAAACTCCGCCGTGGTCTTTGTCAGCGAAGCGGCAGAGGCCGCGGGAGTGGGCGGTAGCCTCGGCCTTGCCAAACAGACGCTTGCAGTGCGCAACACCCGCGAGATCGGCAAGCGCGATCTGAAGTTGAACGACGCGCTGCCCGAGGTCGAGGTCAACCCCGAGACCTATGAGGTGCGCGCGGATGGTGAATTGCTGACCTGTGAACCTGCCTCCGTGCTGCCCATGGCGCAGCGCTATTTCCTGTTTTGAAGAGACCGAGATGACCCCAATTCTTTGCCAAGAGATGCGTCGCGCCGGAGCGTGGTCCGAGGCCAGTGACCGGGTCGAGCTGACCTATGACGGGCGCTTTCTGCGCCGCAAGGTGCTGACCACGGCGGACGGGCTGGCGTTTCTGGTGGATCTTGCACAGACCACCTCGCTCGACCATGGCGATGCCTTCGTGCTGGCCGACGGGCGTTTGGTCGAAGTTGTGGCCGCCGACGAAGCCCTGCTGGAGGTGACCGGCCCCGACCTGCCGCGCATCGCGTGGCATATCGGCAACCGCCACACCCCCTGTCAAATCGACGCCGACCGGCTGGTGATTCAGCGCGACCATGTGATCGCCAAGATGCTCGGCCAGATCGGTGCCACCACGCGAGAGATCACCGGCCCCTTCCGCCCCGAGGGCGGTGCCTATGGCCATGGGCGCACCCATGGGCATGATCACGGCCATGTTCACCACGCTGTTCACAATCACGACCACCCGCATGACCATGCGCATGGCTGACACCCTACAGGCCGACGCGCTTCTTACCTTGGTGCAGATGCTGTCGCCCTCCTACCCGGTGGGGGCCTTCGCCTATAGCCATGGGTTGGAATGGGCGGTGCAGAACGGGGATGTAACGGGGCAAGACAGCTTGGCCGATTGGCTGCGCGGCGTGCTGCGGCACGGCGCGGGACAGGCGGATGCGCTTTTCCTTGCGGCGGCTTATCACGCGGATGACCCATCGGAGATCGACGCGCAGGCCCGCGCCTTTGCCGCCTCTGCCGAGCGGTTGAAAGAGACCGTGCTACAGGGCGAAGCCTTTGCCCGCGCCAGCGCCGCGATCTGGCAGCAGGAGATGCCGCCGCTTTGCTATCCCGTGGCCGTCGGACGCGCCGCGCGGTTGCAAGGGCTGCCGCTGCGTCAAACGCTTGAGGTGTTCTTGCACGCCTTTACCGCCAACCTCGCCACCGCGGGCATGCGCCTGATCCCCTTGGGGCAGACCGAGGGGCAGATCGTCATCCGCGACCTTGCGCCGATTTGCCTTGAGGTTGCCGCGGCGGCAGAGGAGGGCACGCTCGACGATCTCTCCTCCACCGCCTTTCTCAGCGACATCGCCGCGATGAAACACGAAACCCAATATTCAAGGATTTTCCGCACATGAAACGCAACAATGGCCCTTTGCGCGTCGGCATCGGCGGCCCGGTGGGCGCGGGCAAGACCACTCTGACCGCCGCGCTCAGCCGCGCGCTGCGTGATCGGCTGTCCATCGGCGTGATCACCAATGACATCTACACCCAAGAGGACGCCGAGGCGCTGATGCGCATGCAGGTGCTGCCCCAAGACCGGATCATCGGGGTCGAGACCGGCGGCTGCCCGCATACGGCAATTCGCGAGGATGCCTCGATCAACCTTGCCGCCGTGGCGGAGATGGTGGCGCGGCATCCGGATGTGGAAGTGGTCTTGATCGAAAGCGGCGGCGACAACCTGTCGGCTACCTTCAGCCCCGAATTGGCGGATGTAACGCTCTATGTGATCGACGTGGCGGCGGGCGAGGAGATCCCCCGCAAGGGCGGCCCGGCGATCACCAAATCCGACATTCTGGTCATCAACAAGACCGACCTCGCCCCTCATGTCGGCGCCTCGCTCGAGGTCATGCAGCGCGATAGCGCGCGGATGCGCCCGGACCTGCCGACGGTCTTCTGTGCGTTAAGGTCCGGCGAGGGGATCGACGCGCTGCTGGCGCATCTGGCGCAGGTCGGGGGACTCGACCTCGCCCCCATGAACCCGGTGAGCGCGGCTTAACCGCGATAGACCTCGGCCATCCGGTCGCGGAAGGCGGGCAGAAGGCTACCATCATAGCCCCGATGCGGGACGCCATGCCAAAGCGCGTTGAGGATCGCCTCCTCAACCGCTTCGACCGCCGCGATAAAGAAGGCATCCATCCGGTCTTCGTTCATCCGCTCGACGTTCTGCGTGTCGGCCCCGCCGCGCGTGATGCGGTTGGCGGTTGAGAAGGCCAGCGCGATGTCGCCGCTTTGATGGCCGATGTGGCTGCCCAACCGGCCAAGGGCCGCGGCGCTGCGCCGGGCCATGCGGGTCAACTGCCGCGACCCCATCGGCGCGTCGGTCGCCAGAATGATGATGATCGAGCCCTTGTCGGGGTCATCCCCCGGCCCCGGCGGCGGCAACTGTTGGCCAAAGACCCGCAAAGCACTTTGCTGGCCGAAGTTCGACAAGACCAGCGCGCCAAGGTCGAACCCTGCGCCGCCCGGTAGGGCGACCCGCCGCGAAGCGGAGCCGAGACCACCAGCATAGCCGAAGGTCTTCATCCCGCTACCGGCCCCGACGGTGCCCTGCGCAAACGCTGGCCCGCAAGCGGCAATCGCCGCCTGCGCGTGATCCTCGGTCACCGCCAGCGCCTGAATGTCGTTCACCGTGCCGTCGTTGCATTCCAAAACCAGCGGGTTGACCGTGCAAAGGCCCCGCCCGATCTCGGGGTTTTCTGCAATCGCCCGCCGGATCAGCGCCGTGCTACAGGGGCCGACGCCAAAGGTGTTGGTCAGCAGGATCGGCGTCTCGATCTGGCCCAGTTCGGCCAGTTGCATCAGGCCCGCGCTTTTGCCGAAACCGTTCAACACGGCGACGCCCGCAGGCACCGGATTGCGGAAAAGATCACCTTCATGCGGCAGAACCGCCGTCACCCCGGTGCAAAGCCCCTCCCCGCGTAGGTCTTGGCTGCCCACGCGCACCCCCGCGACATCGCAGATGGTACTTCGTGGCCCCGCGGGCAGGGTCCACCAGTTCTTGCTGTCGATCGTATTGCGCATTTTGCCTTCGAGAGTTTGGATTACGTTGGTGCGTCAATCCGCGCCAAAAAGATCGCGGGTGAAGACCTTGTCGGGGACATCCGCCAGATCGGGGTGACTGCGGTTGGCCACGATCACATCCGCGCGCGCCTTGAACGCCTCCAGATCGCGGGTGACCTCGGAGCCGAAAAAGCGTTCCTCTTGCAGCACCGGCTCGTAAACGATCACCTCGATGCCCTTGGCCTTGAGCCGCTTCATGATCCCTTGGACCGAGCTTTGGCGGAAGTTGTCCGATCCGGCCTTCATCACCAACCGGTAGATGCCCACCCGCTGAGGGCCAAGCGCCAGAATCTGCTCCGAGACGAAATCCTTGCGGGTGCGGTTCGCCTCGACCACGGCGTTTATCAGGTTTTGCGGCACGTCAGAGTAATTGGCCAGCAACTGTTTGGAATCCTTGGGCAAACAGTAACCGCCATACCCAAAAGACGGGTTGTTGTAATGCCCACCGATGCGCGGGTCGAGGCAGACACCGTCGATGATCTGCCGCGTGTCCAACCCATTGGTCAACGCGTAGCTGTCCAACTCATTGAAATAGGCCACCCGCATGGCGAGGAAGGTATTGGCGAAGAGCTTGATCGCTTCCGCCTCGGACGGGCCTGTAAAGAGCATGGGAATGTCGTCGTCGATTGCCCCCTCGGCCAGCAGTTGCGCGAAGCGCCGGGCACGCGGGCTGTCTTCGCCGACGACGATGCGCGAGGGGTGGAGGTTGTCGTAGAGCGCGCGGCCCTCGCGCAGGAATTCCGGGCTGAAGATGACTTGGTCGCTGTTCAACTCGGCGGAGAGGCCCGCGGTATAGCCCACCGGGACGGTGGATTTGATGACGATGGTGGCCGTTCTCGTGACCGCCAAAACATCACGCACCACCGCCTCAACACTGGAGGTGTCGAAGACATTGCTGCGTGGGTCATAGTTGGTCGGCGTGGCGATGAGCACATAATCAGCGTCGCGATATGCCGCCTCCGCGTCGGTCGTGGCCCGGAGGGTGAGGGGCTTTTCCGCGAGATATTGCTCGATCTCCGGATCGACGATTGGCGCACGGCGGGCATTCACCTGCGCCACCCGTTCTGCGTTCAAATCGACCGCTGTTACCTCGTTGTGCTGCGCCAGCAGCACCGCATTCGAAAGCCCGACGTAGCCGATACCGACAACGGCGATCTTGGTCTTGGACATAAGCGTGGGCCTTTCTTGCGCGGCGTGGCGTGGCGTGATGTTAAACTGCGGCTCTCGTTTTGAAAAGGCACCGCCTGACAGGGAGTTAGGGCGGTTTGGCGAAAGTGAAGGCCGCAGCGCGAACCTTCCGCCCGTGCCGTGCGATGGTGCAGGACCGCCGATTGTTGCGCGCGGCCCGAACGGTGGGTTGTCAGGCTGGCAAGACTTCCTTCTCACAGTCTCAGGCGACCCATAACGCGGAGAGCCCCGATGCCCGACACCTCTGAGCGCCTATCCCTGCCCTATTTGATGCCCGCACAGGCGCAAAAACATGTGACCCATAACGAAGCGCTGCAACGGCTCGATCTTCTGGTGCAGCTTGCGGTCGAAGGCTTTGAGGCCAACACGCCGCCCGCCCTGCCGCAGGCGGGGGAGGTTCATGCGCTCGGTGACGCGCCGACAGAGGTTTGGGCAGGTCATCCCGGTGAACTCGCCGCGTGGGTCGGAGAGACCTGGCAGTTCACCGCCCCGCAAGACGGCTGGGTTGCCTTGGATAAATCGACAGGGATTCTGCACCGTTGGGGGGCTGGGGCGTGGACCGAGGTCTCGCCCCCGATCTGGCGAACCTCTCCGGGCTGGGGGTTAATACGGATCATGACAGTGGCAATCGCCTGTCGGTCTCCTCCCCGGCGAGCCTGTTTACCCACGAAGGGGCGGGGCATCAGCTGAAGCTCAACAAGGCCAGCGCCGCCGATACCGCGAGCCTGCTGTTCCAAACCGATTGGTCTGGCCGGGCCGAAATGGGCACGGCGGGGCAGGATGATTTCGCCATCAAGGTCAGCGCCGATGGCAGCAGTTGGACCACCGCACTGGCCTTTGACGCAGCGAGCGGCATCGCCTCAGGCGCGGCGCTGACGCAGGGCGTGGATGATGCGACGGTGGGTCGTTTGCTGCGGGTGGGGGATTTCGGCATCGGCGCTGACGCGGGGCCGTTGGTGACGGACCTCAACGCGCATGATCTTTCGGGCAGTTTTTCAAGCTATGGCGGCGCCCATGCGCAGGCGCCTGCCGGGGCCAACCCGTTCCCGGCGCTGAATGGGGTCTTCGGCCTGCTCTGCGGCAATAGCACCTTGGGCGGGCAGAGCGCCTATCTGTGGCAGATCGCACTGGGCATCGACACGCCGGGTCTGGCCATTCGTGTGCGGGCGACGGGGGCATGGGGCGCGTGGCAGCCTTTGTGGTCTGGCGCGAATACGACCGTGGATGCCAATGGATTCATCAAGGAAGCCAGCCCGATCGTGCGCCTGTTCCGCGATGGCCGTGAAGAGCCTGCGGTGCCTTTGGGTGCAGGGTTCGAACGGATCGGGCCGGGCCATTACCGATTGTCGAATGTGCCGCCGCTCGCCAGCCGCGGCTGGCAGATCGAAGCGCCGCAGGATGCGAATGGCAACCGGCTGGTTCATGTCGCGTGCCGCTATGATGCGGGGACGCTCGATATCCGCACCTGCGAGGTGATCTGGCAGGACGGCTGGGCGGGCGGTGCGCCGCGGGACATTCCTGAAGGCCGTTGGGTCGACCTGCGGTTCGACATGCGCTGAGGGGGAAACGGACCCGGTCCGCAGGATCGAGCCGGGTGGCCGTTAGATGATCCTGCGCAATTGCTCGACCTCATAATTGCCTCCGCAAAGCAGAACGACAGAGGTCTGGCCCGCGTCGCCCTGCGGCCCTGCCAGATAGGCCGCCAGCGCCAAAGCGGCGGCCCCTTCGACCAGCATATTCTCTTCCCAAGCCAATACTTTCAGCGCCTCGGCGATCTGATCCTCGTCGCAATGGATGATCTCGTCGATCACCGCGCTTGCGATCGGTAGGGTCATCGAGTCCGCATCGACCCCGCCCGCCACGCCATCGGCCAGCGTGTCGAGATGTTCCGTTTCGACGATCTTGCCCGCTTTGATCGACGCGGCCAGCGCACAGCTATTCGCAGCGCTTACACCGATGACGCGGGTCCGCGGGGAGAATTCCTTGATCACCGATCCCATGCCCGAGATCAGCCCGCCACCGCCCATCGAGATGAAGACATTGTCGATGCCTTCGATCTGGTCGAGCAGTTCCAGCGCGGCGGTGCCCTGCCCCGCGATCACCTCGGCATCATTGTAAGGTGAGATATAGGTGTAGCCCTCAGCCTCGGCCAAGCTCTGCGCGTGCAGCTCTGAAAGCGAGGCATCGGCCCCATGGATCACGACCCTCGTGCCGTAGCTTTCGATGATCTTGCGTTTCTTGGCGACGACGGTTTCGGGCAGTACGACGATCAACTCATGCCCCGTGGTCTGGGCCGCAAGCGAGCAGGCGATGCCGTGGTTGCCGGAAGATGCGGTGATGACAGGCCGGTCGAGCGGCACGGTGGTCAGTTTCGCGCTGGCGCCGCGCAGCTTGAATGACCCGGTATGCTGGAAGTTCTCGGCTTTGTAGAACAGCCGCGAGCCCTCTGCCATTGGCAAGCGGGAGGCGATCACCGGGGTGCGGTAAACCGCGCCCGCGATTTTGCGATGAACCACGCAGGAACGTGCGGCGCTTTGAGCGATCAGGTCTGAGGCTGACGGCATGACGGGCTCCATCTAGCTTGACTGTGCCGCGCCGTGACGCACGAGGAAGGCCGAGACACGCGCCAATCCGTCGCGCAGGTCCGCCGTCGAATTGGCGAAACCGATGCGCAGCCAGCCCTCCATGTCCATGGCGCTGCCGGGGGTGAAGAGGACGCCCTCTTCCTCCAGCAGTTGCGTGCAGAAATCGCGGGAGGGCAGCGGCAGGTCGTATTTCAGCAGCGCCGTGGTGCCCGCTTGCGGCTTCACCCATGAGATCAGCGGCTCGGCCTCGACCCAATCCGACAGGATCGCGAGGTTCTCGCGGGTGATCCGATGCGCGCGATCGAGGATTTGGGCGCGGTTTTCGAGGGCGACGGCCGCGAAATACTCGTCAATCCGCCCGACGGAAATCGTGTTGTAATCGCGGTGGATCATGATGTCTTCCAGCAGGGTTTTCGGCCCCGCGACCCAGCCCACGCGCAGCCCGGCCAGCGAATAGGCCTTGGACATGCCCGCCGTGCTGATGCCACGCTCGTAAAGATCACAGATCGAGGCGGTATAGCCGTTCCCCGCCTGATCGGTGCCGCGATAGACCTCGTCGCAGAGCACCCATGCGCCGCTGCCGCGCGCGATCTCGGCAATCTCAGCCAGCATCGTGCGATCCATCAGCGCGCCGGTCGGGTTGTTGGGGTTGTTGGTGGCGATCATCCGCGTGTCGGGCCGCATCATCGCGCGCAGCTCATCAAGGTCGGGCAGAAAGCCGTTCTCGGGGCGCAGGTGCAGCAGTTCGATCTCGGCACCGATGCTCTCGGGGATCGAGTAATGCTGCTGGTAGGTCGGCACGATGGCGATGACATGGTCGCCGCGGCTGACCAGCGTCTGGTGCACCAGCGCATTGGCCCGATGGTGCCGTGGGTGGTCAGCACGTTCTCGCGGGCTTGGTTTTCGTAGAGCCCCGCCACCGCGTCGCGCAGACGGTCCGAGCCCTCGATCGCGCCATAGCCCATGCGCATCTCGCGCAATTCGCCCAGCACGGAATTGTCGACGTCCGCCATGTCGATCAACTCACCTAGGGTGATCGAGTCCACACAGGTCTCGGCGAGGTTGTAACGGCAGTGGTTCTCAAATTCGTTCATCCACATTTCGACGCCGAAGGTCTTGATATGCATGGGGTTTCCTTTCGTGTCAGCTCTCGGTCAGCGCGGCGAAGAGCCGGCGGAGGAATGGCGGCGTGGCGGTCGGGGCGAGCCAGCGCATCACGGCTACGATCTCGTGCTCGGGCGCGATCCAGATCGTATGGCCGCCCGCGCCCTGCGCGCTGAAGGCGCTCTCGGGCAGTTTCGGATCGGCCTCCGCGCCGCGGTTCAGCCACCACAGGAAGCCGTATTTGTCGAGCGTCGGCGTTGGCGTCAGGGACCGCTGCATCCAGTCCTCGGGCAGAATTTGTTCGCCGTTCCACGCGCCGTTCTGGCAGATGAACTGGCCAAATTTTGCGTGATCCTCGGCAGAGATGAAGAGGCCCCACCCCAATGCCCGCCGCCGGTGACCGATTGCATTCGGGTGCCATCCAGCTCGACCCATGAGGTCGAATAGCCCTCCCACCGCCAGTCAGCGGAGGCCCCGATCGGGTCCATGATCCGCGCGCGCAGCACCTCCGGCAAGGGCCGGCGGAAGCGCATCATCAGCGCATAGGCCAGCGCGTTGACCCGCACGTCGTTGTACTCATAGTGGCTGCCCGGCGCGCCGACCTGCCGCAACTGTCCCTTGCGGCTGTTGTCCGCACCCGGGCCGATCTGGCGGTAGTGGTCGACCTGATCGTCCTTGCCGAAAATCTCGCCGCGCCATTCGCTGTTCATCTGCAACAGATGCCGCCAGGTGATGCGCCCGTTGTGATCGCCCGAAAAATGCGGCCCCGGCACGCTGTCGCCCACCGGCGCGTCGAGGTCCGCGATCAGCCCGTCTTTCACCGCCAGCCCCGCCAGCACCGACAGATAGCTCTTGGCGATGGAGAATGTCATGTCGGCGCGCGTCGTATCGCCCCACTCAGCCACGCGCTGGCCGCGGTGCAGGATCACCCCGGCAGGGCCGCCGCGCGGTTTAACGGGCCCCACGATCTCGGTCCAGGGGCCGCTCTCGTTCCACTCGCGGTTGCCGACATAGGCGCCATCGGCATGGTACATCGAGCGGGGCCAGTCGGTCTCATGCGCTTGCGCATGGTCGACGACGGCTTGCAGGGCGGGGGTGGCGGCGAATGTCATGGGGCTCCTCGGGGCTTCGGGCGAACATTTCCCAAGGGGGGCGGAATTGTAAACCGGTTAAATGTCTCCACGCCTCAATCGCCGATGTCGGGATAGACCTGAGAGCGTTTGACCACGCCGTAGACAAAACTGGTGTCGATCGAGCCGATGCCGCCGATGGGATGCAGCCGCGCGCGCACGAAACGCTCATAGTCCTCGAGATCGCCCACCACGACGCGCAGCAGGTAGTCCGACAGGCCGCTCATCACGAAACATTCCAGCACTTCCGGGATCGCGCGGATTTGGCTTTCGAAACGCTGCACCGTGCCCTCGTCGTGCCCGTCCAGCGTCACGCGCACCATGACCGTGACCGGCAGCCCGTAGGCCTTGGCATCGACCTCCACGCTGTAGCCCCGGATCGCGCCGCTCTTCTCTAGCGCGCGCAGGCGCCGCAGGCAGGGCGAGGGCGAGAGGCCGACCTCCTCCGCCAGATCGAGGTTGGTCATCCGGCCGTTGCGCTGCAAGGTGCGGATGATGCGGCGGTCGGTGGCGTCCAATCGGGGCGTTTGGGGCATGATATGCCAAATCTCCTGCAATTTGCGCATATATTAGCAACCAAATGCCCCTTGCGCCATCGGATCATGCCGCAAAATCAGACAGGGGCCAGCCATGACCGAGAACCAGAAATCCTTTGCCACCCGCGCCATTCACCACGGCTATGACGCGCAGGACGAACAGGGCGCGCTGAACCCGCCGATTTACATGAGTTCGACCTTTACCTTCGAGACCGCGGAGGCGGGCGGCGACATGTTCGCGGGCGAGCGCGAAGGGCATTTCTACACCCGTATCAGCAACCCCACGTTGGACCATCTGGAAAAACGTATCGCCAACCTCGAAGGCGCCGAGGCTGGCCTCGCCACCGCCTCGGGCATGGGGGCAATCACCTCGACGCTCTGGTCCTTCCTTCAGGCGGGCGACGAGATCATCATCGACAAGACGCTTTATGGCTGCACCTTCGCTTTCATGACCCATGGCCTGCCGCGCTTTGGCGTCAAGGTGACGCTGGTCGACATGACCGAGCCTGCAAACCTCGCCGAGGTGATCAGCGACCAGACCAAGGTGGTCTATTTCGAGACGCCTGCGAACCCGAACAACCGGCTGGTGGACATCGCCGCCATCTCCGACATCGCGCATCGCGTGGGCGCCAAGGTGGTGGTCGACAACACCTATGCCACGCCGGTCATCACCCGGCCCATCGAACATGGCGCCGACATCGTGCTGCATTCGGCGACGAAGTTCCTTTCTGGTCACGGCGACGTGGTGGCGGGCCTCGTGGTGGGCAATGCCGAGGACATGATGCAGGTGCGGCTCGTGGGTCTGAAAGACATGACCGGTGCCGTGATGTCGCCGCTCACCGCCATGCTGCTTTTGCGCGGGATCAAGACGCTGGAACTGCGCATGGAGCGCCACTGCGCCACCGCCGCCAAGGTCGCCGAGGCGCTGGAGCAGCACCCGGCGGTGCTGCATGTCGCCTACCCGGGGCTGGCAAGCTTCCCTCAGGCCGAGCTTGCGCGGCGGCAGATGGGCAACTTCGGCGGCATGATCCCCTTCGAGGTCAAGGGCGGCAAGGCGGGCGGCATCGCTTTCATGAACCGGCTGAACCTCATTCAGCGCGCGGTGAGCCTTGGCGACGCGGAAAGCCTGATCCAGCACCCCGCCAGCATGACCCATTCCACCTATTCGCCCGAGGAACGCGCCGAACACGGTATCGCCGAGGGGCTGGTGCGGCTTTCGGTCGGGTTGGAATCGGCGGAAGACATCATTGATGACCTTTACGCCGCGCTCGGGGCGCATAACATGCGCGCAGCCTGATCCGGCACGAACCGGACCAGTCGCGGGCGGTGTCGAGGAGGGCACCGCCCAAGGGATCCTCAGAATGAAAGACCTGCCATGACCGCTCTCGCCCCTGCCCAGCTGAAGACCATCGAACAACGTCTGCTGTGGCTGTCGCACTGGATGATCCACAACGCGAACCACATTCGGCCCAAGGTGGACGGCATCAAGGTGGGCGGGCATCAGGCGTCTTCGGCCTCGATGGTGTCGATCATGACGGCGCTTTATTTCAGCGCCCTGCGGCCAGAGGACCGCGTGGCGGTGAAGCCCCATGCCTCGCCGATCTTCCACGCGATGCAATACCTGATGGGCAACCAGACCCGCGAGAAGATGGAGAATTTCCGCGGGTTTCAGGGCGTGCAGAGCTACCCCAGCCGCACCAAGGACGTGGACGACGTGGATTTTTCCACCGGGTCGGTCGGGCTTGGGGTGGCGGTGACCTCCTTCGCTTCGCTGGTGCAGGATTACATCACCGCGAAAGACTGGGGCGCGGATGTCGATCTGGGCCGCATGGTCGCCTTGGTGGGCGACGCCGAGTTGGACGAGGGCAACATCTACGAGGCCCTGCAGGAGGGCTGGAAGAACGACCTGCGCAACACCTGGTGGATCATCGACTACAACCGCCAGTCGCTCGACGGGGTGGTGCGCGAGGGGCTGTTCAAACGCATTGAGCAGATTTTCGACGCCTTCGGCTGGGACGTGGTCAAGGTGAAATACGGCGCCCTGCAGCGCGCCGCGTTCGAGGAGCCGGGCGGTGACAAGCTGCGCGACTGGATCGACAATTGCCCCAACCAGCTCTATTCGGCGCTGACCTATCAGGGCGGCGCGGTCTGGCGCGAGCGGTTGATGGAGGCGCTTGGCGATCAGGGTGATGTCACGGCATTGATCGACGCCCGCAGCGATGACGAACTGGCCGAGCTGATGGAGAACCTTGGCGGCAATTGCGTTGAGACCATGGCCGAGACCTTCGCCGCCATCGACCACGACCGCCCGGTCTGTTTTCTCGCCTATACCATCAAGGGCTGGGGCACGCCGATCGCAGGGCACAAGGACAACCACGGCGGTCTGATGACCAAGACCCAGATGGCCGACTGGCAGAAACACATGGGCGTGGCCGAGGGGGAGGAATGGGAGCCTTTCGCCACCGTCGAGGACCCGCAAGCGCTGCAAGCGGCGCTGGATCGCGTGCCCTTCTTCGCCAAGGGCCGCCGCCGCTACAATGATGCCACGCTGCCGGTGCCGCGGATCGAACTGTCGAGCGACCGCGAAATCTCCACGCAGATGGCCTTTGGCAAAATTCTCGACGATCTGTCGAAGGGCGACAGCGATCTCGCCTCCCGCATCGTTACCATGTCGCCGGACGTGACCGGGACCACGAACCTCGGGCCATGGGTGAACCGGCGCAAGCTCTTCGCGCGCAGCGAACAGGCCGACACTTTCATCAACGAGAAGATCCCCTCCACCGCGAAATGGGAATTCACGCCCGAGGGCCAGCACATCGAACTGGGCATCGCCGAGATGAATCTCTTCCTGCTTCTGGGCGCGGCGGGCCTGTCGCATTCGCTCTTTGGCAAGCGGGTCATTCCCATCGGCACGGTCTATGATCCCTTCGTCGCCCGCGGCTTGGATGCGCTGAACTACGCTTGTTATCAGGACGCGCGCTTCATGATCGTGGGCACCCCCTCGGGCGTGACGCTCGCGCCCGAGGGCGGGGCGCATCAATCCATCGGCACGCCGCTCATCGGCATGAGCCAGGATGGCTTGGCGAGCTTTGAGCCTGCCTTCGCCGACGAGTTGGCGGTCATCATGCAGTGGGCCTTCGACTACCTGCAACGCGATGGCGAAGGCGACCCGGACGAGCGCACATGGCTGCGCGACGAGACCGGCGGCTCGGTCTATCTGCGGCTCACCACCAATCCCATCGAACAGCCCGGCAAGCGCGTCGACGAGGACTTCCGCCAAGGCGCCATCGACGGGGCCTATTGGCTGCGCAAGCCGGGGCCGAACTGCGACGTGGTGATCGCCTATCAAGGTGCCGTGGCGCCCGAGGCGATCAAGGCCGCGGGCAGCATCGCCGAGGGCCGCCGCGACGTGGGTGTGCTTGCGGTGACCTCCGCCGACCGGCTGAACGCCGGCTGGACCGCGGCACAGCGCGCCCGGGCGCGCGGCAACCACGCGGCGCAGAGCCATATCGAAACGCTGCTCGGCCAATTGCCGCGCGATTGCAAGCTGGTGACGGTGATTGACGGCCATCCGGCGACACTGTCGTGGCTGGGCGCGGTCGTGGGGCATCAGACGGTGCCGCTTGGGGTCGAGCATTTCGGCCAGACCGGCACCATCGCCGACCTCTACCGGCATTTCGGGATCGACGCGCGCTCGATCGTGGAAAAGGTGCAGGGGCTCACCCCGGGCCGCCAGATGCTGCACCGGGTGGCGGGTTGATGGAAATGACCTATTCCCTTGCCATCCACGGCGGTGCCGGAACCATCCTCAAGGAAAACATGACGCCCGAGAAGGAGGCCGCCTATCACGATGGCCTCGCCCGTGCGCTGGAAGCCGGCGAAGCGGTGCTGCGCGACGGTGGCAGCGCGATGGATGCGGTGGTGGCCGCTGTCTGCGCGCTGGAGGATGAACCGCTGTTCAACGCAGGCCGCGGCGCGGTCTATACTTCCGAGGGCGTGCAGGAGATGGACGCCGCCGTGATGGATGGCGCCGACCGGCGCGCGGGCTCAGTGGCCGGGGTCTTCGGACCGAAGAACCCGGTGAAACTGGCGCGTGCGGTGATGGAGCGGACCGAGCATGTCACCCTCATCGGCCCCAATGCGCTGGAGATCGCGCGGCAGGCGGGCCTCGAGTTCGCCGACCGTGACTATTTCTTCACCCAGTCCCGCTGGGATGCATTGCAGGAAACGCTCGAGATGCGCGCCCGCGGCGAGGTCTCGGACGATCCGGCGCGGCGGCATGGCACCGTCGGGGCCGTGGCGCGCGACGCGGCGGGCAACATCGCCGCCGCCACCTCAACGGGGGGCATGACCGCCAAGGCCCCGGGCCGGGTTGGCGACACGCCGATGATCGGCGCGGGCACCTTCGCCGACAACGCGACCTGCGCGGTCTCTGCCACCGGGCATGGCGAGATTTTCATCCGCTGGAACGCCGCCGGGGAGATCGCCGCGCGGATGCGCCACGCGGGCGAGGATCTGGCCACCGCCGCCGAACATGTGGTGATGCAGGATCTGGCACCCAACGACGGCTCGGGCGGGGTCATCGCAGTGGACGCGGCGGGCAATATCGCCATGCCGTTTAACTCGCAGGGCATGTACCGCGGCATGGTGCGTAAAGGCTGCGCGCCCGAGACCAGTATCTATTGAGCGGTGCGGCCCTTCGGTTGCCTTCCTGCCACGGGAAGGCGACAAATGCCGCCGCGAAGAGCCGCCCGCCATCTAAATCTTGACATTTTGTCCCCTCCCTTTGATTGACGGTCAAACGAACTTGACGGGAGAGGGGACAAGGTGCGTTTTTTAGCAGCAATTGCCAGGGTGATCTGCGCGGTGAACTTGGTCATCGGCAATCTCTTTTCATGGCTCGCACTCGGCATCGTGTTGGTCTGTTTCACCGTGGTTGTGCAGCGCTATGTCTTCGCGATCAGCTTCGTTTGGATGCAAGACCTTTATATCTGGCTAAACGGCGCGATGTTCACGGCCGTGGCCGGTTTTGCGCTGCTGCGCGATGACCATGTGCGCGTCGACATCTTCTACCGCCCCGCCACTATGGCCCGCCGCGCACTGATTGACCTGATCGGCGTCATCGTCTTTCTGCTGCCCTTCTGCTGGATCGTCTACACCTATTCGATCCCCTTCGTGATCCGCGCTTGGGGCTATCAGGAAGGGTCGGCCAATGTGGGCGGCATGCCGGGGCTTTATATTCTCAAAGCCTTCATCATCGGCTTCGCATTTCTACTCGCAATTCAAGGGATTGCATGGATCATCCGCTCCATCCTCGTGCTCAGCGGCAATGCTGAGCTAGTGCCCAAATCCATGCAATACAGCCGGGACCAAATCCCGCAGACCATCCGCAGGGAGCCGTTTGATGGATCCGATTTTCATTGGCGAGATGCTCGCCGCGCTCATGTTCTTTGGCGTGATCGGCTTTTTGTTGCTCGGCTTTCCGGTGGCTTTCACCCTTGCTGGCGTGTCGCTGCTGTTTGGCGCCGTGGGCATGGGCTTCGGCGTGTTCGATCCCTCCAACTTCGGCTCGCTGCCGAACCGCTATATCGGCTTCATGACCAACGAAGTCTTGGTCGCCGTGCCGCTCTTTATCTTCATGGGGGTGATGCTGGAACGCAGCCAGATCGCCGAACAGCTTTTGCTGACCATGGGCAAGCTTTTCGGAAATATGCGCGGCGGTCTGGGGATTTCGGTGGTGCTTGTGGGCGCGATGCTCGCGGCATCCACCGGCGTCGTGGGGGCGACGGTTGTCACCATGGGCCTGATCTCTCTGCCCGCGATGCTGCGGGCGGGCTATGACCCCAAGCTTGCCACCGGGGTGATCTGCGCCAGCGGCACCTTGGGTCAGATCATCCCGCCCTCCACCGTGTTGATCTTCATGGGCGACATGCTTTCGGGCATTAACTCTCAGGTGCAGATGGCCAAGGGCAACTTTGCCCCCACGCCCGTCTCTGTGGGGGATCTCTTCGCTGGGGCGCTGCTGCCGGGGATTTTGCTGGTCTCGCTTTACCTGAGCTACGTTCTGTTCAAAGCCGCGACCGCGCCCGCCTCCTGCCCCGCGACGCCGGTTCCGGCGGATGAGAAAAGCCAACTGGTGCGGGATTTCTTTGTCGCCCTGATGCCGCCGCTCTTGCTGATCCTCGCCGTGCTGGGGTCGATCCTCGGCGGCATCGCCACCCCGACCGAGGCGGCCTCTGTCGGTGCTGTGGGGGCGATGGTGCTTGCGGCCATGCGCTGGCGTCTGTCCTTCCGCATCCTGCGGGAGACGATGATCGCCACGGCCACGATCACCAGCATGGTCTTTATCATTCTGCTGGGGGCTTCGGTCTTTTCCATCGTGTTCCGCATGATGGGCGGCGACAATCTGGTGCATGAGTTCCTCAGCAACCTGCCCGGCGGCCCCTTGGCGGCGGTGGCGGTGGTGATGATCATCATGTTCTTCTTGGGCTTCATCCTCGATACCTTTGAGATCATCTTTATCGTGATCCCGATCACCGCGCCGGTGCTGTTGATGCTGGACATCGATCCGATCTGGCTGGGCGTCTTGGTTGGGGTGAACTTGCAGACATCCTTCCTGACGCCGCCCTTCGGCTTTGCGCTGTTCTATCTGCGCGGGGTGGCCCCGGCGGATCTGCCGACCAGCGCGATTTACAAAGGTATCCTGCCCTTCGTGATGTTGCAGGTGGTGGCGATTGCGATCCTCTTTGCCTTCCCGCAAATCGTGACTTGGTTGCCTAAGGTGATCGCGGGGTGAGATAGCCCCCGACGTTCAAAGGCCCGGCAGCAATGCCGGGCCTTTTTGGTTGAGCGGTAAGGGCATCGCCCTCCCTGGTGGGCGATCGAACCCGTAAATGGGGCTGCGCGGGAGCCCATTTCGCGAACCGATCCGGCTGTCGAAACGCTGCAAAATCGCCCTCCGGGGGAGGGAGGGCGATGCCCGGTGTGCCACCGGGCGGGACAGGTCTGAGACCGTCGTTTCATAGAAAAAGGCCCGGCGTTTCCACCGGGCCCTTCCAATCAGCGCGAAGCTTAGTACTTCAGGAACTTCTGACGCGCCTGCACATAGGGGCTGTCGATGTTCTCGGTCCGGGTACGGACGAGGTTCAGCGCTTCGACAAAGCTCTCGGCGGTCCTCTTGACCAGTGGGTCGTCGCTGTTGCGCAGTTCTTCGACCACTTCGACCGAGGCTTTGGCACCGGCTTCCATGATGTCGTCGGGGAAGTTGCGCACGGTCACGCCATGCTCTTCCTGTAGGGTCTTCAGCGCGCGCGGGTCGTTGGCGTAGAAGTCGGCAGCAACCTGATCGTACTCCGCTTGGCTTACGTCACGGATGATCGCCTGCAGGTTCTCGGGCAGTTCCTGATACTTCTTCTTGTCGACGACAAGCTCGGTCGCCAGACCCGATTCCACGAAGGACGGCATGTAGTAGTTTTTGGCCACCTGATGGAAGCCGAGCGCCAGATCGTTGTAGGGGCCCACGAATTCCGCAGCGTCGAGCGTGCCCGACTGAAGCGCTTGGAAGATTTCGCCCGCGGCCATGTTGGTCACGGTCGCGCCCAGTTTCTCCCACACACGGCCACCAAGGCCCGGGGTCCGGAAGCGCACACCTTTGACATCGTCGAGGCTCTTCAGCTCATCGCGGAACCAGCCGCCGGTCTGCGTGCCGGTGTTGCCCGACAGGAAGCCCTGAACGCCGAACTGGTCATAAATCTCGTCCCAGATCTCCTGACCGCCCATGTAGCGCATCCATGCCGTCAGTTCCGGCGTGGTCATGCCGTAGGGCACGCCGGTGAAGAAGGACAACGCAGGGGATTTGTTCTGCCAGTAGTAGGCGGCACCGTGGCTCATCTCGGCGGTGCCGTCGATCACGGCGTCGAGCGATTGCAGCGGCGGCACCATCTCACCGGCGGAGAAGACCTGAATGGTCAGCTCGCCACCCGAGGCGGCGGTGATCCGGTCGGCCAGACGCTGCGCGCCGACACCCAGACCGGGGAAGTTCTTGGGCCATGTGGTAACCATGCGCCATGTGATGTTGCCCTGCGCAATAGCGGGCGCTGCAAGTGTCGTGGCGGCAGCACCTGCCCCCATTACACCGGCTTTGCGGATAAATGAACGACGATCCATGTTTTTCCTCCCAAACGGATATTTGCTTAGCCTCCCCCGACGTCGACGCGGAGGGCCATGCGCAGCAGATAATCGTCGCTTTTCGAAAATGTCCATGGCTTAGGCAAATTGAAATCTCACCTTCTGGACAATCCCGCCCCAAGCCGCATACGTAGTGCTACTTAAAGCAGCATTATTAATGGTCTTTTGCCTTGTTTTCGGCAGAAAGGCAAATAATGTGCGAGCTGCCAGGGAGGGCTCAGATCTTGATAAAATTCATCGACCAGATGAACGAATTCGTCGGGCGCATCGTGTCGGTCGTCGCCGTCATTTTCGCCGCAATCATCATCTATGACGTCTTCATGCGCTATGCGCTGAATGACCCGACCCGCTGGGCCTTTGACGTCACGAAACAACTTTATGGCTTCTATTTCGTGATGCTGGGCGGCTATGCGCTGCGCCATCAGGCCCATGTGCGGGTCGATCTGATCACCGAAACCCTTGGCCCCAGCCTGCGCCGTTGGGTCGAAGCGGCGGGCTATGTGATCTTTTTCTTCCCCTTCGCGTGGATCTTCACCACCCGCTCTTATGAATTCGCCATGCGCTCCTATGCCCAAGGTGAGACGACATATGGCTCGGTCCAGCTGCCGGTCTATCCGCTGAAAATGGCCATGGCCCTCGCTGCCGGTCTTTTGCTGCTGCAAGGCGTGTCGGAATTTTTGAAACTCGTACTTAACCGTCAGGAACTGCCCCGTGACGCCTGAACTCATTGCACTCACCATGTTTGGCCTGCTTCTGCTGGGCCTCTTCATGGGCCACCCGCTGGCCTTCGTTCTGGGCGGCACCGCCGTTTTGGGCGCTGTCATCGCCGGCAAACCGATGGTGCTGGGCATCGTCATCAACCGAATTTTCGGCGATGTGCTGGACAACTTCACGCTGATCGCGATTCCGCTCTTTATCTTGATGGCAAGGTTCCTGTCCGATTCGGGCGTGACGGATAAGATGTTCGAATCACTGCGGCTTTTGATGTCGAACATTCGCGGCGGTCTGGCGTTGGCAGTGGTTTTCATCTCGATCCTGCTGGCCGCGACCACGGGTATCATCGGCGCCTCGATCACCGTGATGGGCGTGATGGCCCTGCGCCCGATGCTGCAATATGGCTATAGCCCGACCCTGACCACCGGGGTCATCGCCGCCTCGGGCTGTTTGGGCATTCTGATCCCGCCGTCGATCATGCTGATCCTCATGGCCTCTTATTCCCCCCTTTCGGTGGGGGAGCTTTTCGCGGGCGCCATGGTGCCGGGCGTGGTGCTGGGGCTGCTCTATGCGGTCTGGGTTTTCGTCGTCGCTGTGGTCCGGCCCGACATGGCCCCCGCCGTCGAGCCTGATGAGAAAATCTCGAAACCCGCCCTTGTGCGCATGCTGCTGATCGAAGCCGTGCCGCCGCTGGTGCTGATCCTCGGCATTCTGGGCTCCCTGCTCGCGGGCATCGCCACGGCGACTGAAGCTTCCGCCATCGGTGCGGCGCTGGCACTGGTGATCGTTATCATGCGCGGCAAGTTCAGCTGGGCCTCTTTCTACGGCGCGATGTTGGAAACCGGGCGCACCTCGGCGATGATACTGTTTATCGTCGTGGGCGCCACCGCCTTTACCGGCGTGTTCAACATCACCGGTGGCCTGCGCGCCACGCAGGAGATCATCCGCAACCTCGACATGGCGCCTTGGCTCTTGATCGCGATGATGATGTTCATCGTCTTCATCCTCGGGGCCTTCCTCGACTGGACCGGCATCGTGCTGCTGTCCTTCCCGATCTTCCTGCCGATCGTGCAGGAGATGGACGTGAGCCTGTTGTGGTTCGTCGTCCTGATGTCGGTGGTTCTGCAAACGTCCTTTTTGACCCCGCCCTTTGGATATGCGCTCTTCTACCTGCGCGCCATTGCCCGCGTGAGGTCAAGACGTCGCATATCATCGTCGGCGTGCTGCCTTTCATCGGTCTGATCCTGATGATGTGTGTGGCCATCGCCCTGTTCCCACAGCTTGTCACCTGGCTGCCGGAAACGCTCTATACAAAATAATCAACGGAGGAGAGAGATTATGAAATTGAAATCAACCCTTGCCGGTCTGGCACTCTGCGCGGGCGTTGCCACGCAGGCCGCGGCCCAAGACAGCTGGACCATGACCACCACATGGCCCACTTCGCTGGAACTGATCGAGATCGACAAGCATTTCGTCGATCTTGCCAACAAGCTGACCGGCGACGACCTGACAATCGAATTCTTCGAAGGTGGCTCCCTCGTGCCCGCGGGCGAAGTGTTCGGCGCGGTTGAATCCAACACCGTGCAGGCTGGCGCGGACTGGCCCGGTTACTGGGCGGGCCGCAACTCTGCCTTCTCGCCGCTGGCGACCACGGCGAGCCTGTTCAACGCGGTCGACTACGTCAACTGGATCGAGCAATGGGGCGGCAAAGAGCTTTATAACGAGATCTACGGCAAGTTCGGCATGGTCTATCTGCCCTACGGCGTGACCAACAACGAATCCGGCTTCCGCACCAACGAGCAAATCGTCACGCTGGAAGACCTCAAGGGCAAGCGTCTGCGCCTGTCGGGTCTGGAGCAGGGCCGTCTGTTGGAGAAACTGGGCGGGTCGCAGGTCTCTATGGCCGGTGGCGAAATCTATCAATCGCTTGAGCGCGGCGTGATCGATGGCGCGGAATTCTCGACCCCGAACGTCGACTTCTCGGGCGGTTTCCAGCAGGTCACCAAATACTGGGCGACACCGGGCTGGCACCAGTCCGCCTCGATCTTCGGTGTGATGATCAACAAAGGCGCATGGGACGCCCTGTCCGACGAGACCCGCGAAGCGCTTGAGATTGCAGCGCAGGCCAACCTCGTTTGGTCGCTGTCTTTCACCGAGAAGCGCGCGACCGAAGCGTACCAGCAGTTCCTCGACGCGGGCATCGAAATCAACCGCTACGATGACGAGACGCTGACCAAGGTTCAGGAGATGGCCAACGAGACCATCGAAGAGACCGCCTGCGAGAACCCCGATTCCGCAAAGGTTTACCTGAGCCAGCTGGAATATCTGAACGACTACGCGAAATGGCGTGACGCTTCGGCGCCGTTCAACCTTGGCCGCACACCGAATGGTCCGGACATCGAGAAGATCCGCGCCTGCGCGGAGTGATTTGAGAAGTCAGGTTTAAACGGATAGGCCCGCCAAATGGCGGGCCTTTTTTCCGTTTGGGGAAGAAGATCGAGGGCCATCGCCTGCCCGCGGGTCGGCGATCAAACGCTAGATGCTGCCACTTTATCCCTCAGCCATGATGTACCTTCGCGAGGTTGCACCCAGCCTCACCAAATCGCCTACCCGGGGGCGGGCAGGCGATGGCCCGGCGCCTGCGGCTTGATTCTGGGCCAGCGGCAAAATCGGCCCCTACCCCTCGACCCGTTTCAGGAACCGCTGCAACCGCGCATCCTTCGCCGCGCCAAAAATCTCCGACGGCGCTCCGCTCTCAACAATTTTCCCGCCGTCCATAAAGATCACCCGATCCGCGATCTCGCGGGCGAACTGCATCTCATGGGTCACGATCAGCATGGTCTGCTTGCGCTCCGCCACCGCGCGCATCAGGTCGAGCACCTCCCCCACCCATTCCGGATCGAGCGCCGAGGTCGGCTCGTCGAACAACATCAGTTCCGCCCCGAGCGCCATGGCGCGACCGATGCCAACACGCTGTTGCTGCCCACCGGACAACGCCGCCGGAAAACTGTCGGCCTTATCGGCCAAGCCGGTCTCAGCCAGAACCGAGAGCGCGCGTTCTTCGGCCTCGGCCTTGGGCCGTTTCTGCACCGTGACGAGCGCTTCCATGATGTTCTCTTTCGCCGTCTTGTTGGCGAAAAGCGCGTAGTTCTGGAACACCATCGCCGTCCGACGCCGCAGCGCTAAAATATCCGCCTTGCGCGCCTTGGCGGCATCGACGGTCACGTCGCCGATGCGAATGACCCCTCTTGCGGCACGTCGAGGAAATTGAGGCAGCGCAGCAGGGTCGACTTGCCGGTGCCCGAGGGGCCAATCACGACCACCCGCTCGCCCTCGGCAATCTGCAAATCAATGCCGTTCAGAACCGGCGCGCCGCCGAAATCTTTGGTCAGGCCAGTGATATCAATCATCGCACGAACGCCTTATTCAGATAGGTTTCAAGCCGCTTTTGCACTTGGCTTAACGCTTCGACGATGACCCAATAGATCATGGCGACCACGAGATAGGCCTCGAAATAAAGGAAGCTCCCTGCGGCTTCTTTCTGGGCCGCGCCATCATCTCGGTCACGCCGAGGGTAAAGGCGAGCGACGTGCCTTTGATCATGTCGATGAAATAATTCACCAGCGTCGGCGCGGCGATCCGGGCGGCCTGTGGCAGGATGATCCGCCACATCATCTGACCTTGGGTCATGCCGATGGACTGGGCCCCCTCCCATTGGCTGCGGTCCACCCCCATGATCGCGGCGCGGATGCTCTCGGCCATATAGGCTGCAAAATGCAGGGTCAGCCCCATGATGGCGGCAGTCACGCCGCTGATATTGGTCAGGAACGACAGCACCTGCGGCAGACCGAAGTAGAAAAGGAACAGTTGCACCAACAGCGGCGTGCCGCGAAAGAAACTGATGAAAACGATCACGAACCAGTCGAGCACGGGCACTTTCACAACCCGTTCAACCGCCAAAAGCGAGGCGAGGATGAGTGCGAACACCATCCCCGCCACCGCCATGAACAAGGTCAGCGGTACGTAGCCCAATATGACGGGCACCAGCCCCAGCATGTAGTCAAGGTCTAGCGCCCGCATGGGTTACTCCGCTTTGGTGATGTCTGTGCCGAACCACTTGTCCGAGATTTCGGCCAGTGTACCGTCTTCGCGCAGGGATTCCAGCGCAGTGTCGACACGGTCACGCAGCGCGCGGCCTTCGTCATTGTCTTGGAACGGCAGGGCGTTGCGGATCTCAGAGAAGGGCTTGCCCGCCAGTTGCAGCGGCAGGGGGCTTTCCTGAATAAGCTGCGCCGAAGAAACCCGGTCCATCACAAAGGCATCGACCCGGCCAAGCGCGGTATCTTGGGCGATGTTGGACTCATAGGTCTTGATCTCGATCTCATCGGCGAAGGCAAGTTCGTTCAAAAGCTGCTCGAAGTTCGACCCAAGGTTCACCGCCACGGTTTTGCCGCGCAGGTCTTCGACGCCGCCGATCTCTTCGTTGCCCTCTTTGGTCACGACCTGCGCACCGTCAAAGACATAAGGCGCGGTAAAGGCGAATTTTTCCTGACGCTCGGGCGTGATGGTGATCTGGTTGGCGATCGTATCAATGCGGCCTGCGTCCAGCGCGCCGATCAGGCCGGAGAAGGCCATGGTCTCGAACTCGACCTCGAAACCCGCCTCTTCGCCGACGGCGTTCATGACATCGACTTCAAAACCCTGAAGTACGTCCTGCTTCACGAAGGTGAAGGGGAAATAGCCGCCCGACATGCCGACGCGGAGCGTGTCATTGTCTTGGGCAAAGGCTGCGGTGCCGGTGACCGCGGCGAGCGCGGTTGCGGTAACGATCTGTTTCAGCATTGAATTTACTCCTCTAACGCTTGCGCTTCAGATGTCACCGGGCGCCGCCCGCTTCAACACCGTCGCTGAAACAGGAACGTTTGACGGGCAGGATCGGTTCAGATGGAATAACGGGTTTAGGGGAGTGACCCCGGCAGGGACATCCTCCCCACTACAGCGCCCGTGACAGAATGGTATTCTGCGAATCTGAAGAAGATTCCCCACATGCGGAACAGATATGCGCGTTTCGCATAGCTTTAACTCGGTCAAAGCGTCTCGATATCCAACCCTTCGGCAGCCCAAGCGGCGAGCTTGCGGTCGACGGTTTTGCGCGACACGCCCAAGCGGCGCGCGGCCTCGGCTCGGTTGCCGTTCGACAGATCAAGGATGTGCAGCATATGGCGCTGCGTGACCAGTTCGAGATCTTCGATCGCCCGTGGCCCATCGACCGCGCCATGGCCCGCAAAGGCTTCGGGCAGACTGCCGAGGATCACCGAGCGTTCGATCAGATTGCGCAATTCGCGCACATTTCCGGGCCAGTCGTAACGGCGCAGTTTCAGCAAAGTCTCCGCATCCAAACGCAGCGCGGGCATGCCAAGCGCGGTCGAAAACTGCTGCATGAACATCGCCGCCAGTTCGACGATATCCTCAGACCGGTCCTTGAGCGGCGGCATCGCGACCTCGACCACATTCATGCGGTGGTAGAGGTCGGCGCGGAAACGCCCCTCTTCCACCGCCTTGGGCAGGTCGGCGTTGGTGGCAAACAGGAACCGCAGGTTCAGCGGAATCTCCCGCTCTGCCCCGTCGGGCCGGATGCGCTGGTCTTCCAACACCCGCAAAAGCGCCGCCTGTAGCTGCTCCGGCATCTGCGCCACTTCGTCCAGAAACAACGTGCCGCCGTCAGCCAAGAGGAACAGCCCCGGTTGCAGGGTCTCATTCCCCTCCACCGCGCCAAAGAGTTCGGGCACGATCCTGTCCGGCGTGATGGCGGCGCAATTCACCGCGACGAAAGGATTGTCGGCACGGTCGGACATCTGGTGCAACTGCCGCGCGGCCAACTCCTTGCCCGTGCCGCTGGGACCGGTGAACAGCACCGGCGTCGGCACCGGGGCAAGACGGTTGAGCATGCCGCGCACCTTCGACAGCGCCTCGGACTTGCCGAGCATTTGCACCGCCGTGCCACCCTGCAACTCCCGCCTGAGCAGGGTATTGTCACGGCGCAGGTTCTTGCGGTCCAAGGTGCGCGACACCGCGCCGAGGATTTGGTTCGCGCGGAAGGGTTTCAGCACGAAATCACTCACGCCCGCCCGGAGTGCGGCAATGGCGGTTTCAAGATCGGCATAGGCGGTGATCAGGACCGTGTCGGCGTAGAACCCCTTGCGGCGCTGTTCGACGACCCATTCCAGACCGGTCTTGCCGGGCATGACATTATCCAGCACGACCACATCGAAATGTGCCTCGTCCAAGAGCTTGGTGGCCTCCGCAGGAGAAGCCGCTTGGGCCACGCGTTTGACGCGCGCTCCAAGATCTTGGTGAGGAAATGGCGCATCCCCGGTTCATCGTCGATCACAAGGATCGACGCACCTTCGAGCGTGCCGCCGTATTCATCGCCTGCCGCCATGATATGCCTCTTTGGTGTCAGTCCAGCCGGACGTTTTCACCTGAATAGACCTCGGCGGAGGAA
Source organism: Sulfitobacter faviae (assembly GCF_029870955.1). Taxonomy (NCBI): domain Bacteria; kingdom Pseudomonadati; phylum Pseudomonadota; class Alphaproteobacteria; order Rhodobacterales; family Roseobacteraceae; genus Sulfitobacter; species Sulfitobacter faviae. The sequence goes on from NZ_PGFQ01000002.1 coordinate 212,845, forward strand.
AAGCCTATCTCATGCAGCCCGAAATAGGCCACGACGCCGATCACCGCGACGCCCAGAAACCCTGCCAACATGGCTTTCATCGCGCGACTCCTTTGATTTGAACGCCGCCGCCCGTCATTCTGCGGGGGTCCGTTTGTCTTGTTTGACCTCATCGAGCCAGAGCGAGTGGTGCTGTTCGCCCAACGCTCATCGACCTCGCCATTGCCCATGGCGTCAAAGGCGCCTTCCATGCCGAGCGTCCCGATGTAGATATGGCCCAAGATCACCGCCATCATCAGAAAGCCGATGATCGCGTGCCACAGCTGGGCATATTGCATTTCGGCATGCGGCGTCAGATCGCCCTGAAGCGGACCAAAGCCTGCGGCCTCGGCCATGCCGATGTCATTGATGATGTTGAACGTATGCCCGAAAAGCTGGATCTCGAAGGGAAAGAGCAGAGACAGCCCCGAGAGCGAGACCGAGAAGCCCAGCAGGATCACGGCCCAGAAGACGATCTTTTGGCCGAAGTTAAACTTCTTGGCGGGCGGGTGTTTGTCACCGATGAAACCGCCGCCCTGTTTGATCCAGAGCCAATCCGTCTTGTTCGGGATATTGTGCCAAATCCACATGACGAAGACCATGACGAGCGCAATCATGAAGGCCCATGAGACGTTATTGTGGATGAACTTCGACCCGGTCAACAGGGTCGAGTTGAACTCATGCCCCAGCAGAGGGATGACGACCTTGCGGCCAAAAAGCGTGGCCAAGCCCGTCAGCGCGAGCAGGATGAACGAGCCAGCCAGCATCCAATGCGCGAAACGCTCAACGGCTTTGAAGCGGGTGACGGTGCGCCCGACCTTGCCGCCTTCGATACGGATCCGGCCCGCAGAAGGTAAAAGAGCAGCAGCACGGCCAGCGTCCCGGTGAGCAGCCAAGCGCCATAGGTCGCAAGTGGGCCTTCGCGGAATTGCTGCCACCACATCCCGTTGTCTTGGACAAGGACGCGGCCCGTCTTGTTCATCGTACTCACGCGCACGGGCAATTCGTTATAGCGGATACCGCGCCACAGGTCGGGTCGGAGCGTCCGCCGAGCGGGCCAAGGCTTGGCACCGTGGCCGCATCGCCGCCCAGATGTTGCGCCTGAACCCATCGTCGATCTCTGCGCCGTTCTGACGCCGTTCGATATCGGCCAAGTTTGCGCGCCGCCGGTACTGGCGCGGTCGATGGCCGAGGGGGTCGCGTTCTCAGGCAGGCGCAGTCCTGCGCCGTGACGCTGACCGGCAGCGCGGCCAAGGCGAGAATGAAAAGAGCCATCAGGTGGCGCAGCATGGGAAATCCCCGGCTAGACAGATATGGAGAAAAGGGACGGCCCGATCAGGCCGCCCCCGCAAGCCGTTACTGGCCCTTTTGCTCGTAAGCCGTGCCCCAGCCCAAGCGCCGGAGCCGAAGCCGCGCGCGACCACGCGCTCGCGGTAGATGTCCGAGACCATGTCCCCGTCACCGGCCAGCAGCGCCTTGGTCGAGCACATCTCGCGCAGATCGGCAGCTTGCCTTCCGCGATCCGGTTGCGACCGTACTTCTGGAACTCGGCTTGGGAGTGGTTCTCTTCCGGGCCGGCGCAGAAGGTGCATTTGTCCATCTTGCGCGGCTGCCGAAGTTGCGGCCTGCGGGTTGCGGCGCGCCAAAGGGGCAGGCGTAGAAGCAGTAGCCGCAGCCGATGCAGAGGTCTTTGGAGTGCGCACGATGCCGTCGTCGGTCTGGTAGAACAATCCACCGGGCAGACCGCCATGCAGGGCGCGTCCGAGCAGTGGCAGCAGGCGACGAGATCGAGCGTTCGCCCGGCTGGCCGTCCTGAATGGTCACCACGCGGCGGCGGTTGATGCCCCAAGGCACCTCGTGTTCGTTCTTACAAGCCGTGACGCAGGCGTTGCATTCGATGCAGCGCTCGGCATCGCAGAGAAACTTTGCTCTTGCCATTCTCTTGTCTCCTTACGCTGGCATGA